>JBJOLO010000601.1:0-4997 GCA_046045565.1 Planctomycetota bacterium
GGGTAAACTGGAGGGGTGTCCCCGACGATCGATGCCTCGCATTTGGGTCCGTGAAGGGAGAGCGTCGGCTACGACACGCTAGCAGGAAGTTTGTCTGTCGCTTGCCCACGGGCGATCGAGCCTTCGGGTGAAAACGCCCGGTAGGTAGATGGCCCGTTGGGGATCACACCCATCGAGGGGCTTTCCCACGGTGGGACGGATGAGCGTGACGTATTCCTGCTGGGCTGAAGACCTCCGGCGCGATCGGATCGGTCCGGTCTGCCCGGTTCTACCGAGCAAAACCACTTTTCCAGATCCCAACGCTGCGCGTTCGGGGTAGACCTCGCTCTGGGGGCGAATGTTGTTCGCAAGCTGGCAATGGCGATGTTGGATGACGCTGGGCATCGTAGCCTTTGGCTGCCTGCTCGCCGCATCGCTCCATGCGCAGGACGAGCAGGATCCGCCCAGCAAGATTCCTAAAGTCCCCAGTGGCCAGAATTCCGGCGGCCAGAATTCCGGCGGGCAAAACTCAAGCACGTCACCGTCGGGCAAACCTTCCGGAGCGAACCCTGGTGTGAATCCGCCGGCGGGCGAGATTCGGGAAGCCAAGCCCGACCTGCTCTACGTGCGTGACAAGAACGGGAACCTGGTCCCGGTGCTCGACTTAAGCCTGGAGCAATTTCAGCGGATTTACGATCGCGAGCGAGGTGCGGGGGGAGCCAGCGGACCGCCGGCATTTAGTATCCAGAGACTGCGCGTGTCAGGGCAGGTCGAGGGCGGTCAGGCCAAGTTGCAAATCGTCGCGGACATGCTCGTGAAGCAAACTGGATGGACACGGATTCCGTTGCGTTTTCCCGAGGTGGTCAGTCGCCAATTACCGACTTGGGACGGCGGGGGGCAGCAGTTTCTCGATTATGAAGCGGACGAGGGATTTGTCTGGTGGGTCGACTGCGAAGCACCGAAGACCGGTCAGTTCCGCTGGGAAGTTGCCTTACCGGTCCGAGAAGTGTCGCGAGAGCAGCGTCTTGCGTTTACCGCACCGCGTGCGGTGACATCCGAGTTGCGTTTGGGGTTACCCGAACCGCACGTCCTGGCCAAGGTGATGGAACCAGCGGCGCTGCTTCCCAGTTCCCATCCTACTCCGGACAGTACGGAACTCGTCGCGGTTGGCATCAGCAACGATTTTCAGTTGAGTTGGCGGGCGGGCGATATGCCGAGCGCTTCGGCTGCGGTGTTGGAATCGCAAGCCAACATTCGCATGCAGGTTGTCGATCCGCGACAGGTTCGCGCGGAGGCCCGCTTGCGGCTGACCAGCAATCGCGGCACCGTCGGTCCGTTTCGTGTGCGGCTGCCCGCCGGCATGCGCTACGAACCCTCGGAGGATGCCGGGTTCACCGTCATCTCGACGAAGGAAGAGAAGGCCGGTCAAGTGTTGGAGATACGCCCGGAGGGCCGCGTCTCGAGTGTCACAGAGGTGCGTCTGCGCGCGGTGTTGAATCGCTCCGAGACCATGGAACCGATCGACCTGTCCGGTTTTGAAATCGAAGGCGCGATTCGGCAGATCGGTTCGCTGGCTGTTTTTGTTGACGACGGTTGGCGGATCGAGCTGATGGACGAGTCGAATGCGCGGCGAATTGAAGAGTCGTTTGAGGGCGGTCAGACATCGGCTTATCGTTGCGAGTTTTTCCGCCAGCCGTTCGCAGTGCGAGTTCGCGTGAGAAAGATGAATCCGATCCGAGTCGAACCGTCGTACATGTTGACGGTCGCGCCGGAGCAGGTCGTGTTAGAGTCAACCTTTGCCTGCCAAGTGATCGGCTCGAGTGTCAGCCGACTCGAGATCGACATGCCGGGTTGGATCGTGGATAGCGTTGCACCGGAGACCATTGTTGCAACCGATCGCATCGAGCGGAGCGAAGCATCGCCCCTGGTGATTCCCTTGCTGCGTAGTGGAGGGATGCCGGGGAAATTTGAGATTCGCGTGACGGCCCACCGCGAGATTCCCGAGGGGGTGACGCAGGTCGACGTGCAATTGCCTCGGCCTCGTGCCGCGGGAGACGCTGCGGCGTCGTTGGTCGTTGCTCCCCTGGATAACGTGGAGCTTTCGCCGCTTGTCCAACAGATTGCCGGGTTGGTGCCCGATTCGGTGCCGCGCCCAGCAAGCCTCGGGCCGAGGCAGCAGATGGCCCTGTTCTACCGCGAACGGAGCGACTCTGCTGCCTCGCGATTCGTCGCCGATTTCCAGATTCGCAAACGCAGTGTTGAAGTGACAAGTCGCAATGCATTGCGACTTGATTCGCAACGGTTCCTGGTGGAGCAGCGGTTTGCTTTTCGGGTTGCGCATGAACCCGTAGCAAAGCTGCTGTTCGCTGTTCCGGCATCGATCAAGAGTTTGGGTGAACTGCGTGTCTCCTTGGAGATGGAAGGCAGTTCGGCCGTTCCGCTGGAAGTCGAAAGACCGCTGAATGCAAGCGAATCGGAGGCGGTCCAGTTGAATCTACCCGAACCCCGTTTGGGGCCGTTTGAGATTGTCTGGCGTTATGCATTGCCGCGTTCCTTGACGGTGATGCCGATCAAAAAAACGGAGGGCGAGGAATCAACGGGGAGGGATGGCGACGCGATCAGCGCAAGCCTCAGCGACGCCGTTCGGCGCGAATCAGCCATCGTGGATGCCGTCTCGTTCGAGACGGTGCCGTTAATCCAAACGTTCGCGGATGAGGAAACAAGGGTCGGGTCGTCGGTGATTTCGATCACGGCGGAAGACTCGGCGGACGTAGAGTGCGTGGACGAAGATTGGTTGCCGCGCGCGGGAGAGAGTGTCGGTAGTCGGGAATTCGTGCTGATGAATCCGTCGCACGCACCGCAGATTGCGTTGAAAGTACGTCGGCGTGATGTCAAGCAGAATGCGATGCTGTTGGTGCAGCGATCCTGGCTGCAATCCAGGATCAGTGCCGACCGTCGTTATGATCGATTCGCATTGCGGCTTCGCGGAATGGCCACGAGCTTGCAGTTCGTCCTGCCTCCCGCAGTCTACGCCGACGATCTCCAGGTTCTCATTGACGGGGTACGCGTGGAGGCGGAGATGATGGACGCGACGCGGCTGCGCGTGCAACCGCGGGCTGAAGTTGCGGAAGGCGAGTTTGTTGTCGAGTTGTTCTACACGCTGCCGCGCGATTCAAGCTGGGCGGGCGAGTTGTCGTTTGAGTTTCCCAACCTGGAGAACGCGGCCGGGCCGCGAGAGTTGTACTGGCATGTGGTGCTGCCGGCGCGCGAGCATTTGTTGCGCGGACCCACGGGATTTTCGACGCTAGGTCAGTGGCGGTGGAAAACGTTTTTCTGGGATCGGCAAGCCAGCCTGGGCCAGCGGCAACTGGAACAATGGATGGAATCGTTGCCGCAGCCCGTCGTTTCTGTCGATGCCAACGAATACCTTTTCAGCTCGTTCGGGGCAGAATCTTCCGCGACCTTGCAGACCGTTAGCTTGGCGACCGTGGTGTTGCTCGTTGGTGGTTTGATTCTCGCGTGCGGTATGTTCAGCTTGCAGTTCGCCTGGATGCGACACCCGTTCTGGTTCATGGCCGCCGGCGTCGCGCTGTTTGTGATTTCGGGGACGTGGCCGGACTTGGCGGTCTTGTTGTGGCAGGCTGCCGGTTTGGGCTTGTTGCTGATGGCGATCACGGCCGCACTGCGAGTTTGGGAGGAGCGGCGTCGCCGTCCCTCCGGTTTGGTCCGCGGTTCCGCCGCAGCGGATTCGCAAAGCTGGAATCGACGTCGACCGGAAAATGGCGAGGTGCCGGCCAGCAATGCTACGATCTCGTTGCAGATTCCGGCTGTGGAGTCGAAGCGATGAGTTTGCCGGGGACCCGACTGCTGTTGGTGCTGATTGCGGCCGTGGCATGGATCGCGCCAATCTCGCGGTTGAGTGCCGAGGAGCCAGCCGTTCCCCGATACCGGCGCGTTTATGTGCCGGCCAATCAACTTGAGGAACTCGGGATCGGTTATCGCCTGATGAGGCGGGACGAATTCGAGCAGCGCATCCGTTCCTGGGAGGGCCAGGCAAGGTCGAATGCCAAAACCGCGAGGATGGTGCGGGGGGAATACACTGCGACCTTCAGGGCAGAGGGACCGCAAGGTGGCCCTCGCGATGGCCTGCTAGTTGGAAAAGGTGCCTGGACCATTTTGAAGCAAGCGGAATCGCCGGGCACCGACCTTGCGTTGGGTGACGTGGGGATACCGCTCATCGATCCCAAGTGGAAAGAAACTCCTTCGCGCGGTGCGATGGTCGGTGCGCAGCCCAACGGTCAGTTTGCGTTACGAGTCGACCGCGGGGGCGTGGTCGAGTTTGGCTGGTCGCTGCGCTCGTCGCTGCGCTCGGCGCGACGCACCGGTCAGCGATACGAGTTTCATGTATCGCTGCCGGCGGCCGTGGAGAATCATGCCGAGTTTGTTTTGCCAGCCTCGATGCAGATGCGGGCCTCGGTCGGATTGTGTGATATGCTGCCGCCCGACGATCCTGCGTCGCTGACGCGTCGCTGGTCTTGGGATTTTCCCGGCGTGAGCGAGGCCACGATTACGGTGGAATCCGCGGACGGTCGCGCGTCGATCGCTGCACAGCCCTTTCTGAGTTTCGATGCCGACTACGACGTCCGGGAATCGGGCGTCGATATTCGCTTCGATGCTCGAATCGATATCCCCTTCGAGTCCATTCAGGGGTTGAAGTTAGAAGCGACCTCTCCCGTCGAGATGCTTTCCATCACCTTGGACGACCGAGCCGTGGAATGGCAACATCGCGGAGGGGATGACTCGGGGCGACAGTATTTCGAGATCGATTGTGAAGAACCGCTCCTGGGTGCGAATCATCGATTGCGAATCCATGCGATTGCTCCGACGCAGGCTGATTGCGATTGGATTTTGCCGGCTTTCGTGCTTCCCGACTTGCGTTGGCAGGAAGGCGCAGCTCGGGTTACGGTCTCGCCGCCGCTTTCCTTGCGTCATTCGAGGGTCGATCAAGGGCAGCATGC
>JBJOLO010000725.1:0-24119 GCA_046045565.1 Planctomycetota bacterium
CCCGGGAGGACGCGGCCGATGGACTCAAATGTCTTTCTTCCCATCAGCAAGTGATGGCCCATAGTCAACTGCTTGAATCGCTTCAGGTCGCTCGACAAACGCCAGGGCAGGCCGCCATCGCGACCAATGACCCGATTCCGCGACATGGCGACAATCAACGAGATGCGCATGAGGTGCTACACCGCTACGGGGGCAGGAATGTGCGGATGCGGATCGTAGTTCCGCAATTCAAAATCCTCGAAGCGGAAATCGAAGAGCGAGCGCACATCCGGATTGATATGCATCGTGGGAAGCGGTCGCGGATCGCGCTGGAGTTGCAGGTTCGCCTGCTCCAAGTGGTTCGTATACAGATGGGCGTCACCGAACGTGTGCACAAAGTCGCCCGGCTTCAGTCCCGTCACTTGGGCCACCATCATCGTCAACAGCGCATACGACGCGATATTGAACGGGACCCCCAGAAACACATCTGCACTACGCTGATAAAGTTGGCAGGACAGCCGGCCGTCGGCCACATAGAACTGGAACAACAGATGACAAGGCGGTAACGCCATCTTGGGCAGATCCCCGACGTTCCAGGCACTGACAATCAGCCTTCGCGAATCCGGATTGGCGCGGATCTGATCCACAACCTCCCGAATCTGGTCGATCGTTTCGCCGTTCGGCCCCGACCATGACCGCCACTGATGACCGTAAACGGGTCCCAAGTTCCCGTCCGCATCAGCCCACTCGTCCCAAATACGGACTTTGTTTTCCTTCAGGTACTGGATGTTCGTATCGCCGCGAAGGAACCAAAGCAGCTCGTGAATGATCGATCGCAGATGCAGTTTTTTCGTGGTCAATGCCGGGAAACCAGCCGACAGATCGAATCGCATCTGGTATCCGAAAATGCTGAGCGTTCCGGTTCCCGTGCGATCGCCCTTGGGGGTGCCATGATCGATGATGTGACGGAGCAGGTCCAGGTACTGGCGCATGCCCAGTCTTTTACAACGATCGTCGTCGGGCAACAAGTACCGGCGATTTAAAAAGCGGCTTGCAGAATGCCGAGCAGATCTGCTTCGGACGCAACCCGCGGATTGACTTGCAGCAGTCGTTTGATCGCGAACGCCTTTTTCGCAAATTCGGGAAGTTGTTCCGCCTTACCGCCCAAATCGCGAATCCGCGCCGGAATCCCGATCGCATCGCGAATCCGCTCTACGGCAACCACCGCTCGCTCGGCCGCCGCTTCC
Organism: Planctomycetota bacterium; assembly: GCA_046045565.1. Lineage (GTDB taxonomy): Bacteria > Planctomycetota > Planctomycetia > Pirellulales > Pirellulaceae > VGZA01. Next base: position 1,227 of record JBJOLO010000725.1, read on the forward strand.
GGATTCAAGCCTCCGATCGGCTCGCCCAACAGTTCCGCGATCCGCGCCATCGATGGCACACGCTCGGGCAAATTGAACCGCATCACATGCGAAAGAAGCAGGCCATTTCCTGCGCCGTGAGAGCAATGCAGCGTACCGCCAAGCGGATATTCGAGCGCATGCACGAGCCCCAAACCGGCGTTGGAAAAAGCGATCCCGGCCAGGGTGGCGGCAAGTGCCATGCCTTCGCGAGCGACGCGATTCTCAGGTTGCTGCACGGCGACCACCAGATGTTTTCCGATCAGCTCGATCGCTTTCTCCGCCAGGCAATCGGCCAGCGAGAAACGTCCTTCGTACGCTGTCGGCTCGGGCAAGTGATCGTAGTCCACGGCCACGTACGCCTCGACTGCGTGCGTCAGTGCGTCGATGCCGCTATCGGCGGTGACCGTCCGCGGACAGGTCATGGTCAGCCCTGGATCGACCACCGCCAGCGCGGGGCGTAGGTAATTACTCAGGGTGCTGACCTTGATTTTGTTCGCCACATCGGTGAGCACGGCTGCGTGAGACACTTCGCTGCCTGTGCCGGCGGTTGTCGGAACGCAGGCCAACGGCAGAACGGGCCCCGGCACGCGATCCCAACCGAAATAGTCGCTGGGATGACCGCCATGCGTCGCCAGCAAGGCCGTGATCTTGGCCAAGTCCATGTTGCTGCCGCCGCCCAGACCGAGGACCACTGCGGGACTGCAACGCTTCGCCGCTTCGGCGGCTCGCAACGCGACATCGATTGAAGGCTCGGCTTCGCCTTCGTCAAACAGCGTCACCGCGATACGGGCCTCGCGGAGCGGAGAAGCAACTGCGTCCACAATGCCCGCGTCAACCAACCGACGATCGGTAACCAGGAACACCGAAGCCCATTGGCGGCGAATCAGAAGACAAGGCAACTGCTGAACCGCGTCGAAGCCGAACAGCAGTTGACCGGCCGAATAAAAATTCCAGGTCGTGCGAGGCGACGTCATTATTTTTCGATCAGCTTCTGCAATAAGCTGGCCACTAATTCAGGATTGTCCTGCTGCCGCAAATGATCGATGGTCGGCTGCGGAACTTTCAGGCTTTCCAAATGCAGAGCGATATTTTTCCAATGCTGCTGGCGTTTTTTCCCTTCGGACAAGTACAAATCGCCAATCAGTTCCTGCAATCGCTGCACAGCGATTTCAGAGCGCTGATCGTAATACCGCTTGATGATCTTTTCTTGGTGTCGGGTGTGGTTCGTCATGCGCTGTCCTTTTGGTGCCTGACCTTGAATGTCGTCCTAACCGGGCCCATTCGTCAACCAACTTTGCCATGCCAGTCGCAGTTTACCCAGACGGTTCGACTGTTGTCCACGCTGCCGTCGCACTTCGCGGCGCTTCCCAGCCGGTCGTTGCAGCGGGACCCATTCCCTAAACCAAGCGGCGGGACAAATTAGAAGACGCGTGAACGAGGCATCACAGCGAGCGAACAACGCTTGTTCGGGCATTTCTTCAGACGCTTATTCGGGCAACTGCAGGCGCAAACGGGCCGTATCAGCCCAGGGGCTGTCCGGCGCTAACCGTAAGAACTCGAACCAATGCCGCCTCGCGTCCCTCGGCCGGCCCTGGTCGTCGTGCAAGCGTGCCAGATGGTAGTGAACGTCGGGGAAATCGGGGTGCGAATGCAAAGCTCCTTCAAAGGCAGATCGCGCCAACTCGAAGCGTCCCTGCTCAGCGAGAATGCAACCCAAATTTGCACGAGCCTCGACATAGTCCTCGTCCAACTCGATCGCCATGAAGTACCGCTCCCGGGCCGCGTCGAGCTCGCCCATGCGGTACAGCAATTCAGCGAGTTGGAAACAGAGTTCGGGGCGAGGTCCGCCCGCGGCCATCGCTGCCCGATACAAATCGGAAGCCTCTGCAATGCGGCCCTCGTCTTCGCACTCGCTCGCTAACTCGACCAGTTCCTCCGGTGATGCGGGCGCCTCCGGTACCGGAGGCCCGCCCCGACTTTCTCCCGTCGACGGCTCACGATCCAGTGCATCGAAATCGATCCGACGCTGTCCTTTTGCATCGATCAAGTCCTCCGACCGACGCAAGAGAATTTCCCCACCCTGAACGATCACGGACAACTGAGCCAACGGTCGCCGGACATCCGGAACAAACCGCGATAAGTCATTCAATTTCCGTTCGATCGCCGCAGGTGAGACGCCTGCTGAGACGAGTTCCGACAACCTGCGTGCAGTGGCAACTTCCTGGAAATCAAAGTAGGGCAACCGATGCACTTCACGAACGGGAATAATCAAACCCCGGCGATGCCAACGACGGATCGTGGCAACCGAGACTTTTAAAAGATCGGCGAGCATGGCAGGCGTGTAGAGACGCCGGATGTCCTGGTCGGATTCGATGAGCCCTAGCCGCTGCCACAATTCGTTTTCGGAAAGAATCTCCAGCTCGCCCGCAGCCGCTCGATTTTCCAAATCGCGATCAAGCAGTTCTCCCTCGCCCAACGGTAACTCATCGGCGCCGATGATCACCAGATCCACGCGAGGGTCGCTCGATTCGACAGACAAGGCTCCTTGGTCGCGAAACCACTGTTGCGCTTCGCGGCGCGTGAGCCCGCCCAGTTTTCCCAGGAACGCGACGTGACGATCACGGAGTGTCCAGGTGGATTCACCACGCGGTATTTCCGACGCCGCATCACCCTCGTCGGATTCGTTCAAGTCGTTAGAGTCGGAGACCATGAATGACTACATTCGGGCTACTGCATCGGCGCTACTGCAAGGGGGTTATTGCCATAGCGTTACCGCAAAACACACGATGCGTTTCCGTCCGGTACACGATCCGCGAACCGGGCAGGAATGCAAAGGTGGTAAGTGTACCAGCAATTTCCCATGACAACGTAGCGTCATCGTCTCGCACCAAAAGAAAACGCCGCAAAAAGCGGCGTCGCTCGAGACCAGCCGCTGTGCCGGTCTCTCGGGTGCAGCCCTCGTACAGGGCCTGTTTACGTTGACTTGTTTCCGCGATGGATCAAGGTCGGCGTGAAACTCGACGATGCGCCTTTCGGATCGGTCTTACCGGTTTCCTTCGGTGAGCCGAGTTCCTTAGGCGTTTCGAGTTGCGGACCATGGAGACCCGGGCGTCCGGTCGGATCGCTATCCTTTCCGGCGGGCTTGGTTTCCTTGAGCGGCGTCTTGGCTCCCTCCGACTCCACCTTCGCAGGCTTTTCAGGAGTGGGCGGCGTCTCGACAGCAGGCGATTTCACATTCTCGTTCGCCGAAGCCGGCGCGACGTTTTCGGCAGGCTTGGTCGCTTCGGTTGGCTTGCTGGATTCGGTGGCCTTGCCCGCGTCAGTCGCAGGCGGCGTGACGCTCTCTGCCGGAACTTCGGTCGCCGCTTCGGGCTCCATTTCCGGTACGGATTCCACTTCAACCGCCGGCTTCTCGGCAGCCGACTTCTCGATGGCGGACTTGCCGGCGTCCGTTTTTGCCGCTTCAGGCTTCTTGACTTCCGTCTTCTTGATGGCCGGTTTTTTCACTTCCGGCTTCTGAACGCGAACCGGCGTTCGGGCACCCGGAGTGACCGTCGTCGAAGACACCACGTCGCGACCGTAGGCGTCCACAGGGATTCGCATCACCACGGTACGAGGCACGCGCTGCGTTGTTTCGTAACCGACCCATTCCTGAATCGTTTTCGGCTCCCGCACCGTCCGCGTCTCGACTTGCGTCTTTCGCACTTTGACGCGAACCGGCTCCTCCACTTCCTCGACTTGAATCTTCTGCGTGGTCACAGGAACCTCGCGGATTTCTTCCTGCTCGACCCACCGTTGCACCTGCACGGGGACCTTCTCCACGATCGGCTTCTGAACGGTGTACGGAACTTCGCGTTCCTCGACCACCGACTCGATTTTCATCACGCGCACAGGAACTTGCTGCTTAACGACTTCATTCTGCATCGTCGTGACTTCGTACGGCACACGCTGCGTCACAACCTTGCCGACGTACTGCGTAACCGGCACTTGCTGAGCCACGATGTTGGGGACGTATTGCTGCTGGGTGACATAGGTTCCCGGCATTTGTGTCGGGACCCAATGCAAACCGGAACGGTGCCAAACAGGGGCACCCGTCACCGGTTCGGGATAATAAGAACCCGGCAACCATCGCAGCCGATTGCGGACCGCGCCCGGTTGGTACAACTGGTTTTGCACGTACTGACCTTGATCGACATATTGCGTGTGCATCGTCGTCTGCGGCTCGTACGTCATGAACTGCTGATCTTGCAGCATGGTCTGCGTGAGCGGACGCTGTACGACGTAGCTCTGCTCTTGCATCTCCTCGTGCCAAACCGGCCGGTTCACCGTCACACGCTCAGTGCGTGTCTCGGTTTCCGTCACATACGTTGTTCGCTCGCGGTATTCCGTTTCGTAAACCGGTTTCCGGACCATCACGCGTTCTTGTCGCGTGGAGGTTTCGATGACGGGCTTCGAGACCTTGTACCGCCGCATGTGCGTTTCTTCCGCCCATACCGGCCGTTCCACGGTGACCTGCCGTTCTTCGTAGGCAGTACGCGTCTCGAGGCGATAGACAGTCTGAGGACGATCCTCGTAGATCGTCTTGTACTCGAGACGATAATGTTCGGCGCAATCTTGCGCGACCAGCTGGCCGCTGGAAGCGGCAAACAGAAGGACATTCGCGAGCAGCGGCAAGTACGAACGACTCATGGCTAGTCTCACTTGTACCCCGTCAATCAAAATTACGTCGACGACGCGTCTTCAGTTCTTCCAGTGTGTCCTACCCTGGAATCTGCCCGACGATCAAGATGTGGGCAACCAGAAAAGATCTCTCTGACATGCTAGCACGCCAGCCAACCATCGAGACGCCAACGCGTTACGAAGATTCAAAATTTTTTGAAGTTTTTTTGTCGCTCTGCCGACACGCTGTTGCGAATCAACCACGTTGTCGGGTGCCTTTTTTACCCAGCCGTTACACTCTTCGTAATCGCTACAAGCAGACCGGTTTTTCCGTCTGTCTTTCGATCTTGTGAGCATCGGGGGAGGTGGTTAGGATATCGGGCCGCCTGAAGGTGAATAGGCGCCGACAGGACGGTTGATTGGCGGCAGAACGGTTGATTGGCGGCAGGACGGGCGAATGACATCCCCACGGAAAGGATTCCGTCGATGATGATATCGCTGGGCGAAATCGCCGAGCTCGTCGAAGGGCGTTTGAGCGGCGATCCGCTATTGCCAATCACCGGCACCGCCACGATTCGCGATGCGATCCCGGGTCAGATCACGCTTGTCGACAAGCAGAAGTTGATCCCTCAATTGCTCAAAAGCTCCGCCTCGGCCGCGATTGTCGCCGAGGGCATTGAGCCCAGCGGTCTGCCGTTTATCACGGTCGGCGACGTGCATCGATCGTTCGCCAAGATCACGACCTACTTTCAGCCTCTGCGAGCGCGAGGCGTGGCGGGTATCAGTCCTCGAGCGGAGATCCACGAGACGGCATCGATTGGCGAGGGTTGCGACATTCATTCGGGCGCGACGATTGGCGAAGGCGTGGTGATTGGAAAACGTTCGATCATCCACCCCGGCGTCCGCATCATGTCCGGATGCCGCATCGGTGACGACGTCACGATTTTTCCGAACACCGTTCTTTACGAAAACACGGTCGTCGGCGACCGCAGTATTCTGCATGCCGGTGCGGTGATCGGCGGCTACGGATTTGGCTACGAGACCGTCGAGGGCGCTCATCGGCTGTCCGCTCAGCTTGGCAATGTCGAGATCGGCCACGACGTCGAGATTGGATCAGGAACGACGATCGACCGAGGCACGTATGGTCCGACCACGATTGGCGACGGTACCAAGATCGACAATTTGGTCATGATCGCTCATAACTGCCGTATCGGCCGCCACAATATTATCTGCTCGCAAGTTGGCATCGCGGGCAGCTGCCTCACGGGTGACTATGTCATCATGGCGGGTCAGGTTGGCATTCGCGACCACATCACGATCGGCGAGCGGGCGATTATCGGCGCGCAAGCGGGCGTAATGAGCGATGTTCCGGCGGGAGCCCATTACCTTGGTTCCCCTGCGATGCCGGAGCGTGAGCAGATGCATATCTTTGCAGCGGAGGCCCGATTACCCGAGATGCGCAGGCAGCTGAAAGCGTTGCAGCGCACGGTGGATGAACTCGTGGCAGCGCTGAACGGAAAGTCACAGCAGGACGCAGCCTGACCATGGCGTCTGTTTCCGACATGACCGCGGCATCGCGAGTGGGTCTCGTGGCAGGTTGGGGGCGGTTTCCGGTTGTCGTTGCCGAAGCGATTCGGCGGCAGGGGCACGAGCTTTTCTGCCTGGGAATTCGCGACCACGCGGACGCACGCAGCCTCGCCGCCATTTGCAGCGACTATCACGAGGTGGGATTGGCGCAGCTGGGGGCAGCCATCCGCTATTTTCGCCGCCACGATATTTCCCAGGCGACCATGGCCGGCAAGATCCACAAGGTGCGGCTGTTTCACCGCTTCGCGTGGCTACGCCACATCCCTGACTGGACTTGCCTGAAGACCTTTTACCCGCACTTTATTCGCGGCAACAAGGATCGTCGCGACGACACGTTGCTACTGGCGATCGTCCAAGCGTATGCTGACGCCGGAATTCGCTTCGCCCCCGCCACCGATTTCGCTCCGGAGCTGCTCGTGAAACTCGGACAACTCGCTGGCCCGCCACTCACCGAACTGCAACGCAAAGACGTGGAGTTCGGTTGGAGGCTGGCGAAGGAAATGGGACGCCTCGATGTCGGCCAAACCGTCGTGGTCAAGGGTCAGGCAATCCTGGCAGTGGAAGCGATCGAGGGCACCGACGAATGCATTCGCCGCGCCGGCGTGCTCTGTACCGCCGGCGGGTTTACCGTGGTCAAGGTCGCCAAGCCGCAGCAAGACATGCGATTCGACGTCCCCACCATCGGATTGGGGACGCTGGAAACGATCGCGACTGCGGGCGGCCGGGTCCTGGCCATCGAGGCCGACAAAACGGTCCTCGTCGATCAGGATCCTTTCGTTGCCCGAGCCAAACAGTTGAAAATCGCGGTCGTCGCCGTCGAGGATCCCACGCCCGTTACGCCCGGCTGAACGCGTCACAGGGCTGAACGCGTCACAAGTCGGAGTGCGTCGTGCGAATTGCCATCGAGCATCAGCGGGCCAGGCTCGCGCACACAATCGATTCATCGTTGCGGATGAAGATGTGTCGATTGGCGTAGGCCGGATGCGACCAGCAGACGCCACCGCGTTGGTTGAGCTGTCCGCGCGTGGGCTCGATCAACTTCGCCCGGCTGATCTCTTCAAAGCCTTTCGGGCTGAGCCGACTGATAATCAGTTCCCCTCGTTCGTTGAACATCCAGACTTTGTCGGCGTTCCGCACAAAGTGAATGGTGCTCCAGCGGGATTTAGGGGTGGCGGTCAGATCTTCCCACAGGCGATCGCCATTCGCGGGATCGAGGCAGCGCAGTTCACCGTAACTGTCGACACCGTAGATATAGTCGTTGAAGAAAATCGGCGTCGAGATAATCGATTGCAGCGCATCGGTCTGCGTTTCGCTTGCCCCGCAGCGCTCCCACATTTTCTCGACGGTGGTCGATTCGGTGGACAACTTGAGCATCAACGAGCCATCGTAGAACGACGTGAGAAACAAACGATTCTTGTCGAGGATGGGCGTTGCCACACCGATGGGCATTTTTCGCGGTCGGAATTCATGCCGCCACAGGACCTTGCCGTCTCCGGGCGCGAGTCCTGCCACCGAATCACCGGTCCAGCAGACGACGACCTGACGCCCGGCCTGTTCGATCAGCAGCGGCGTGGCGTATTGAGCACGTTCATTGAGTGCCCGCCAGTGTTCTTTACCGGTGCGTTTATCGAGTGCCACGATGCAGGCTCCGGCATTGCCGCCCACATGGAGAATCAAATCGTTGCCCACAACCAAGGGCGCACCCGAGACACCCCAGATCGGCATCTGGATGTCGTATTCGGTGTATAAGTCGCGCTTCCACACCACTTCTCCGCTGCTGGTCGCAACACAGTGGATATGTCCCATGGCACCTAATGAGTACGCATAGTCGCCGTCCACCGTGACGGTCGCCCGCGGCCCCGCCTCGTAGCCGACCTTGATGTACTCGCAGGGATACTCGACGACCCACAGCTGCTTGCCCGTCTGCTCGTCAAAGCACAAGATCCGTTCAGTCGACTTCCCTTCGGACCGCTGACGATCGGTAACGAACACGCGTCCCGCTGCCACCGACGGACCGCTGTATCCCGGTCCAACCGGCGCTTTCCATCGCAGCGGCAGTTGTTTTTCCGCGAACTTCTCGACGACATCGGTTTCATTCCACGTCCCGTCGCGCCGCGGACCTCGCCATTGCGGCCAATCTTCGGCAGGAAGCAAGTGGCCGAGTTGCAATATCACCAGGAATACAACGACTCCGTATCGTTTCATCGCCTATGAGCTCCTTGAATTTCGCAGCATACGAACCGCTGCAGGGATTGTTAACGTGATCGAGTCTCACACAGAAAAATGGCACACGGTGCCTGACCGGAGACGAAGTACCGCCTCAACGATCATGACCCGTCATGGACCGATTCTCCTCATTCCATGTCTTCCCCGGAAACCATGTCTTCCGCGGAAGTATTCTCCTTCCCGAAACGCGTCTTCTCCCCGAGCGCGACGAAGCGATCCATCTCGCCGTTCCATTTCGACATTAACTCCTGGAGGCTCTCGTGCATGCCTTCCAGATACTCCTCATCGATCTGTTTGGCCCTCGTCGTCGCGGAGGGTTCAGGAACCGCTCGCTATCGGGCAAGCTTAGGAGTGTGCGGGCGTTCCGGCAAGCGGCGTCCGCATTTTGTTCGACTCCCTCCTGCCTTTCGCAGGCATGCTCGTTAGGCTGTGTTTCCTGACGAGACGTTGTCGCCAAGTATCCGGTCTTCTGCTTGTTGTGGAGAGGGTCATGAAATCCTTCACAGAACATTTGACACTGAACATTCCTACGAGGGTGGGGTTTGAGAACATCACTCCCCGAGTCGCCGATGCGGTCAGGAAGAGTGGCGTGCGCGAAGGACTGGTGCTGTGCAATGCGATGCACATTACGGCCTCCGTGTTCATCAATGACGATGAACCGGGCCTGCACCACGATTACAAGAAGTGGCTCGAGCAACTCGCGCCCTTCGACGAATCGCCCGAGCGGTATCATCACAACCGGACAGGCGAAGACAATGCGGACGCGCACATGAAGCGGCAGATCATGGGGCGCGAGGTGGTGGTTGCGATCACGAACGGCAAACTGGACTTCGGCCCGTGGGAGCAAATCTTTTACGGCGAGTTCGATGGCCGGCGTCCGAAGCGGGTGTTGATTAAAGTGATAGGCGAGTGACAAATCGATTGTGGGATGAGCGTTCATGGCCAGTTCGATTCTGATTGAAGCATGCGTCGACTCCGTCGAGTCGGCGATCGCGGCGGCTGCAGCGGGTGCCGACCGCGTGGAATTGTGTGCTCACCTGGACACAGGCGGCTGCACACCCAGCGTGGGACTCATTCGGGAAGTCTGTCGACAGGTCGCGATTCCCGTCTTCGTCATGATCCGACCGCGCGGCGGCGATTTTTGCTACAGCGACGCGGAAGGTGCCGTGATGTTGCACGACATCGAGGCGGCGATTAAGGCCGGTGCCGCCGGGATTGTTAGCGGCATGCTGACCCCCGCAGGAGAAATCGATCTCGCTCGCGCCGCGGCCGTCATCAAGCGGTCGCAATCCCTGCCCGTGACATTCCACCGCGCGTTTGATTTCGTCCGCGATCCCCTGGCATCGCTCGAGCAACTGATCGAACTGCGGTTCGCTCGCGTCCTGACCTCCGGCCTCCAGGCGTCGGCCATGGAAGGCATCGACCTGCTGCGTACGCTACGGGAACAGGCGCGAGATCGGATCGTCATCCTGGCCGGGGGCGGCATTCGCGAGCATAATGTCGGGGAGATCGTGCTTCGCACCGGCGTTCGCGAGATTCACATCAACGCGACCGGAGCCACCGACGGTCCCATGCAATTTCGCAACACCCGCATCGCGCTCAGCGCACCCGTTGCGAGCCCGTCTTCAGCGTTTACAACCGGAAGCCAACGATCCGAACGCATTAGCGCGTGTCGCCAGCGTCTTCAAGCGATCGATTGCGGCGGGCAATGACCTTTACCCTCCAGCGGAAACAGCGGACGCTCCGAACGGCCCCACAATCGCCGGATCGGCACCGGAGCACGTAACTCGTTGCGCGGTGGAGGAGGCGGCGGCGGACCCTGTCGCGCCCAAAAACGGGAAAGAATCTTGGCCGCAATCAGAGCAATGATTAGCAACGAACCCCAACTCGCCTTCTTGCCCTTGGGTGTTCGATCCTGTGGCATCGATGGGCCGTAGCTGCGAGTCGGGAAATTCGGATTCGCCGATGGCACGCTCGCTCCGGATGATGGATCAGGTCGTGCCGCGACGGGGCCGTTGGACGGAGCCATACTGGCTGAATAGGGTCTCGACGTTTCCGGAACACTTCCTCCATACGACACCGGTCGCGTCTCCTCAATGCGTCGGGCTTCGACCACTTGGGATGACGCACTGAAGGGGGAACGAGATGCCTCCGCCGCTCGGCTCTGCGACGGGTCGAATGGTCGCGGTCGGGAGTTGTAACCAAAGTCGCGAGCTCGAAAGACATACTGGCAAGCCGGACAACGGCAGGTCGGGTTCTTTAACCCGTCCCGGACGTTCAGCCGCTGACCACAACTCGGGCATCCCATTTCCATCGGTTGCCTCCCTGAGCAACAAGTTTCTCGTGCTTTCGACCGGCCAGGAACCAACGCGACGCGCCCCGGAGACCGTCACCATCAGCCTACAGGTGCCCACGCCTCTATGCCGCTTTGTCTCAACGCATCCTGCACAAGACCCTTCCGAATTCTAGTCCAAGCTGTGGCTTGCGAAAGCTGGGGTCGATAGGTCGGTCCGGGCTCCGTCCTGCCCGGGGACTCATCCACCCTTCCCCGGCCATTCACGGAACTCGATATCGGTCGCATTCGGGGTCGAGCTCGGAGATACCCTTGAGGGCCGCGTTTTCGAACTCCTTGGAGAGCGATCGGATGTGCCGGCTTTCTTGCCCCCCTCTTTTGTATTATCATAGTCGCAACTTGATTCGCCCCGCGATTTCCTCACGCTATTCTGCGGTGAGATCGCGGCGATTGAGTTGCTGATGCTTGTCGTTTGATGCTTGTTGTTTCATCCTTGTCGTTTTTTCTATCCCTTGTCTGGTTTTCGATCGCTTTTCGTTTCCTTTGTTTGTCCTTTCGATCGTTTGTTGTTGATCTGCTCTCCGAAAAACTCACGGTCACGCTAGCCCCATCGCTGGATTCGCTCGACAAGCTAAGTCGACCGCTTCCTGGCTGATGTTGACTTGCTCCGTGACTTCGCGACGAGTCGCACATCACCTTCAGAACATCGCCACTCATCGCCTCGGCCGCAGTGCCTTCCTATGCCTCTCGAACCAGCTACGTCGATTCCATCGCCTTTGAATCCCTCGGTGGCAAGTGATCTTGTCGGGCTGTTTAAGTTACTGGCCGATGAGACGCGTTTGCAGATCCTTCATTTTCTGACGCAGCGTAAAGAACTGAACGTCGGGGCACTCTGCGACCTCCTGCATCAAAGTCAACCTGCGGTCAGTCATCATCTGGCACTGCTCAAGGAAGCCGGACTGATCGAGATGCGACGGCAAGGCAAACATAACTTCTACCGACTCGTGCCGCAGAATATTCGCGGAAAGCTCGATACGCTGTTCACCACGTTTCCCGACTAGGCACCTTTGCAACTCGGCACCCTTGCAACTCGGCACCCTTGCAACTCGGCAGGTTCGAGAACAGGCACCCACGAGCGGCTACGCGGTGCGGTTTGCGTGTGAGTTCCGCGTTCGCTGAGCGAGAACTGCGATTGACCGCGGCGGGCATCGACATTCCTAGGCGGCCCGTTCCTCTTCGAACTGCATCTTGCGTGTGGGATTGACGGCAAACCATAAAAAGAAGTTCGTGAACAGCGCGGCTGCAGCGATCATGAAAATGGCCGACCAGTTCCCCGCCTTCGCAAAGCGTCCGATTTCGGTAGAGAAAACACCTGCCGCCAGGTTTCCGCACATGTTGGCGAACCCGAGAACGGCGGCAACGCGCTGACCGGCGATGTCTTGATAGACGGCCCAGAGCGATCCCAAGCCAAAGTCGATCAGAAAACCAATCGCCGCGAACAGGCCGATCAGGATGCGCCAATCATCCGTGGTCAACGCAACAAGATAGAGTGTTGCGGCTCCGGCACTGGCAATGACGCCTGTCGCTCTTCGGCCGATTTTCAGTCCGTATCGCTGCACCAGGTAATCGGTCATACGACCGCCAAAGATCCCTCCGCACATACTTGCGATTCCCGGGATCGCCACCAGCAGCCCCACCAATTCGATTCGTAATTCGTGCTTCTCCTTCAGGTAGGTCGGCAGGAAAGTCACGAGAAAAATCCATCCCACATTGACCAGAATGCTGATGGAGCACATCACCCACAACGTCGGTGACCGCAGAATATGCGCTACCGTACTGGAAGCCAGCCATGAAACGACCGTGGTGTCGGTCGATCGCGGCACCGCCGGGTGCTCGGAACGCGGTGCTCCCACCTGAGTGGCTCGCTGGTCCACTTCTTGAGCCAATCCTTGGCTCGCAACCGCGTTCGACACCGGTTCGCTCGGACCGACATCGTCCGCAAACGATTCCCCCTGAATGTAACGACGTTCGACATCGCTGCAGGCTGCATGTTCGCGAGGCGTATTTCGAGCGTAACGGTAGTAGCCGATCGACCAAATCAGGCCGAGGCTGCCGTACAGCATGAACACGGGACGCCATGGCGAGATGCTATCCCCGGCGAAGTGGGAAATGGCGAGCATCAAATAGGGCGTGAGCACCACGGCCAGCAAGTTGCCTGCGCGTCCGCCCATCGTCACCAGACTATTCGCCAATCCTCGCTCGGCAACCGGGAACCAGCGTTTGTTGTTAGCGCCGGCACACGGGTAAGCCCCGGCCTGGGCCAAGCCCAATAGAGCGCGAAATACGATCAGCGACCACAGGCCATTGGCAGTTCCGAGTCCGATCAGGGCGACAGACCATGCCGCGACGTAGAGGGACAGGGTTAACCTCGCGCCGCAACGATCCGAGAACCATCCGGCAGGAACTTGCGCGAGCGCATACACATAAAAAAAAGCGCTCGTCACATAGCCCATCTGCAGATCGTCCAGGTGCAACTGGGCTTTGATATCCGGCTGCGCGACGGAGAGTGCGAACCGGTCGAGATACAGCAGCACCGACATTCCGAAACAATAGGCAAGGATCTTGTATCGAACCCAGGTGGAGCCATGCATTGGGGCACGCAAATCAACTCCACCTTCTCGCCTGTCGTCCGGCATAGGATCACCCGCAAAACGTTCGATCTGCGATATATTACGATCGGTCGTGAGTGGGGAGTCTAACGGCGCCGATCACCCTGTGACAACAATCGACTCGCAGTTTGCTCCTGTTTTTATCCACAAGCTTGGCGGCGGGCCTTGGTCGCGTAGGCGAGCCCGATTAGCAGTTCAAGGAAACATCGATGTCCACGTCCACTCGAAAGATCTCTGTGCAAGACGTGGGTGCATTTCTCGACGCGCACGCGCCTTTGCACCTCGCGGAAAACTGGGACAATGTCGGCCTGCTGGTGGGCGATGCATCTCAGCAGGTCGCGCGGGTGATGACTTGCTTGACGGTGACTCCCGAGTCCCTCGATGAAGCGATTCAAGAGCGCGCGAGCTTGATTGTGACCCATCACCCCCTGCCCTTCCATCCGATGAAGCGCGTCACGGCCGATACCACGCCCGGCCGCTTGTTGCTCGACGCCATTCGCCATGGGATAGCGATTTACAGCCCGCATACCGCATTCGATTCGGCTTTGGAGGGGATCAATCAGTGGTTGGCAACTGGCATCGGCCTGACTGGCATCGAGCCCTTGCGCGCATCGGCGAATCAACCGGCGACGGGCACCGGCCGGTGCGGCAACCCTGTCCGGGCGGGCACGCTCGCCGATTTGGCAGCCGATATCAAGCGTTTTCTCCAGGTAAGCCAACTACAGATTGTAGGATCGCTGGAGATGCCGCTGCAGAAAATCGCCGTGGGCTGCGGGAGCGCCGGATCGTTTCTGGAAGACGTGAAGCGATCCGGCTGCAATGTGTTTGTGACCGGCGAGACTTCCTTTCACCTCTGCCTTGAAGCGCGAGCCAGCAAGATCGGACTGATCCTGACCGGCCACTACGCCAGCGAGCGTTTCGCTGTTGAACGGCTCGCTGAGATTCTCGCGCGGCAGTTTCCCGACCTGCAGGTTTGGGCCAGCCGCATGGAAACAGATCCGATTCAAGCGGTTTGACCAGCCACCATCGGGCTGCCTAATCATGCCCCGGCCAAAGTTGTTCCGGCCAGACGTAGCTGCCCGGTTTGACGTACCAGCGCAGTGTCGAGTCGTCAGCCGATAACAATTCCGCGCAGCCATGCGGCATCGGATCGCCCAGCGGAAAGCGCTGGCATTTCATCGCGCCCAACACCGCGCTGGCGGTGGCTCCGCCTTCCAGAAACCATCGCCGCACCCCGGATCGTTCGCCAATCTCCCGCGCCGCCTTCGCGAGATGGTGCTGCGTGATCATGCGATGGGCATCGTCGTAAATCACTTGCGTTCCAACTCCCACCAAGGCGCGCTTCGATACTGGCAACGAATCCGCAATGTGATCTACCCAACGGCGCCGTATCTCTTCCGACTCCGAGGTCGCGCAATCGCTCGGCAAACAATACCAGGGGATCCCACGGGATTCGCATCGAGCGACCCGATCGTTCCAAGCCGCTTTGCTGCCGCACACCAGCAACTCGCAGCCGGCTTCCCGAGGTGGAATCAAGCAGGGCTTTGGCGGATCGACAGCGACCCTGCAACGGCGGGCGAGTAACGCCAGAAAAAAGTCGACCGCGCCTGCCACGACCGCAAAGTCATCGGCCCGTTCCGCTTGATATGCGACGTCGTGAGACGAATGGACGTCGGGCACAAAAAGCAACGGGCCGTGCGACCGCGGCGATCGCGTCGCAGTCTGGATCGGCAGTGATGTCGTTGCGACCAGTTGCTCGACGTCGGCCGTCCGGCGTGGAAATTCCGGATCTGCGGCCAGCGGTGTCTCGTTCAACGGACACGCATCGATCAGGTACTGTCCACTGCGAATGACGCGCCCCCGCGAGGGATTGGCGGGGACGAGAATCGCGCGGTTGTCGCCGATCACCTGCAGCATCATCTCGATCTCCGCACCGACATGACCGCGGAGCATGGAATCGACTTTCTTGAATATCCAACTCGGCCGTGCGGCAGAAACCTGTCTCGCCACGTCCGCGATCCGAAGGATTGCCTCGTCGCGAGGGAGCGAACGCGATTCGGTATTGACCGCACACACGTCGCATGTGGCAGAGGGATCAAAGGCTTGCTGCAATTCAGCGGTCAAGCCGCACTGCCTCGCACCGTTGGCCAACTCGGATGCACCGGAGAGGTCATCCGCAATCACGACGATCATGGATGTTCTCGATTAGGTGACCGGCACGAGTTGCGCGGCCAACAAGACTGCCTCGAACAGGCTCTGCGGATGCGCCTTGCCTTGCCAGGCGATGTCGAGCGCGGTGCCGTGATCGACCGAGGTGCGGATGATGGGCAGGCCGAGCGTGGTGTTGATCGCCGTATCAAAGGCCAGCATCTTCAGCGGGATATGCCCTTGGTCGTGGTACATGCAGATATAGGCATCCGTCTCCCGTCGACGGCTCGGCAAGAAAGCCGTATCGGGCGGCAATGGGCCGATGATTTGAGCGCCTTGCAGCCGAGCGGCCTCGATCGCCGGCACGATCAATCGCCCTTCTTCGTCGCCAAAGATTCCATTTTCGCCTGCATGCGGATTCAATCCGCAAACGATCATGCGAGGTCGGCGGCCGCGGATCCGATGCATCGCGGAATCGGTCAATTCAATCGCTTGCTGAATTCGCTGCACGCTGAGCAACTTCGGTACATCGCGGTATGCGACATGGGTGGTCACGAAACTGCATGTGATCTCTTTCGATGTCAGCATCATGCACGATCGTTCCGCGTTGGTCTTTTCCGCGAAGATTTCGGTATGCCCCGGATATTTATGGCCGGCGAGGTGCAAGGCTTCCTTGTTAATCGGGCCCGTGGAAATCGCATCCACTTCGCCTGCGAGCGCCGCGCGGATCGCTTCTTCGACATAGCGAAAGCTCGCCTCGCCCGTCGCGGCGGTAATCACACCGGGCTGGACCGTCCCCGCATCGATCCTGCCGAGATCGTAAACGGCCGGTTCACGCAATTCCTGAAAGTGCTGGCTCCATTGCTGCCCATGCAGGACCCGCGCGTGAAACGGCAGATTGCACGTTGCCGCCACTCGCCTCAACACATCGACATCGCCGAAGACAACCGGCGAGCACCGGGCGGCGATTTCCGGATTCGACAACAGATGCAGGCAGACCTCGGGGCCGATTCCGGCCGGATCTCCCATCGTGACAGCGACGCGAGGCGATTTCATCGTGTGCGATTCCCCGTTTCCGACACTCAGGATTCGTTTCTCCCGCTCCCGTTGGTCAATTGAATCGCCCCGAGTCGGTTTTGGCAATGCGCCGGATGCTGGCTTTTCGGCCTGTCCGTCGCTCACTACATTGTCTGCATGACACTGCATCGCATCCTCGTGCTTGGCACTCGCAACCGCAAGAAACTTGGCGAACTTCTGCATTTACTCGGTCCCCACGGATTCGAACTCCATACGCTGGATACTTATCCGCAAGCGACGGAGGTCGAGGAAACCGGCACGACGTTTGGGGAAAACGCGGCGCTCAAAGCAACGCAACTGGCTCGTCAACTTGGCCAATGGGTGTTGGGCGAAGACAGCGGATTATCGGTCGATGCTCTGAACGGCGCGCCGGGCGTGTACTCCGCGCGTTTCTCCGGACCGGGCGCGACCGACGAATCGAATAACCGAATGCTGCTGGAGAAACTGGCCGGCGTTCCCGCCGAGCGTCGCACGGGCTTTTACACCTGTCACATGGCCCTGTCGAATCCGGCGGGAGAAGTGGTGCTTCGCAGCGAAGCCCGTTGTCGAGGTCGCATTCGCACGGAGGCTTCGGGCAGCAGCGGATTTGGATACGATCCGCTGTTTGAGATCACAGAGTATCACCGCACGTTCGGCGAACTGAGCCCTCACGTGAAATCCGTACTCAGCCATCGCAGCCGCGCCGTGCAGCATTTCGTGTCGGGACTGCTGCAACTGATCGCGTCGGGAGGCTGGCCCACGTCCTCGTGAACGACAGCTTGATCTCGACGACTTGTTGATCGCGATCAAGCTGGAATTGCGGCCGCCGGCCAAGCCTCCTCGTTCCATCCAGTGACATTCGACCCTCTATCAGGAGCAATCATCATGATTCGGCACGACGCTGCTTTTTCTAACCGCACGCATCGGATTGGTTGCCCGCAACCGGATCGTTGCCCGCAACCGGATCGTTGCCCGCAATCGGATCGTTGCCCGCAATCGGATCGTTGCCCGCAACCGGTTGGTTGCCAAGTAAGTCGATCTCGAACGCGTTCGAGTCGACTCGTACTGTTTGCAGGCCTGACGTTTCTGTCCGTGATGTTGCTGCATCCGTCCCTCGTACGGGCGCAGGCCGAGGAAATCCGCACGTGGACCATATCGCAATTACCCGAGTTGTTGACACTGTACCGCCACTTTCACACGCATCCGGAACTGTCGCTGGCTGAAAAGGAAACGTCGAGTCGCGTGGCGGAGGAATTGCGTCGGGCGGGGATGGACGTGACGACGGGCGTTGGCGGGTACGGGGTCGTGGGAATGCTCAAGAATGGCGACGGGCCGACGGTCATGATTCGCACCGATCTGGACGCACTGCCGATCGTGGAGAACACGGGGTTGGCTTTTGCTTCGACTGTGATGGTGAAAGACAAGAGTGGCATGGAAGTCGGCGTGATGCATGCTTGCGGCCACGACATTCACATGACCTGCCTGATCGCCACGGTGCGGTATCTGGCTGCCAATAAGTCTGCGTGGAAGGGAACATTGATGGCGATCGGGCAGCCGGCAGAAGAGCGCGTGATGGGGGCGAAGGCGATGCTGGACGACGGCCTGTTCTCGCGTTTTCCGAAACCCGATTTCGCGCTAGCTATGCACGTGGATGCCGGCCTTGCCGCGGGCAAAGTCGGCCTGCGCCCCGGTAATTCGCTGGCCAATACCGATGCCGTGGACATCACGGTCTTCGGAAAGGGCGGCCACGGGGCCTATCCGCACACGACGATCGACCCGATCGTGGAAGCTGCTCAGCTGGTCCTGGCGCTTCAGACCATTGTCAGTCGCGAAGTACCGCCGACGGAACCGGCGGTGATTACGGTTGGTTCGATCCATGGCGGCACGAAGCACAATATTATTTCCGATCGCTGCCATCTTCAGGTCACAGTGCGAAGCTACTCAGACAAAGTGCGAGAGCATTTACTGGCGGCGATTCGCCGCAAGGCGATCGCGGTCGCCATGAGTTGCGGTGCACCGGAACCGGAAATCAAGATCTCGGAGGGAACGCCTGCGGTGTTCAACGACGAGGCCCTGGCAAATCGGATCGAAAAAACGTTCCGCAACTCGCTTGGCGCGGAAAACGTCACGGTCGCCGAACTGTCGATGGGCGGCGAGGATTTCAGTCGTTACGGTAAAGCCGGCGTGCCGATCCTGATGTTCCGATTAGGTGCGGTGGAGGCCAAGCGATTGGCCCGCTACAAAGAACTGGGCCAGGATCCTCCTTCGTTACACTCCGCGATGTTTTATCCCGATGCCGAGCCGGTGATTGAAACCGGGATCGTTTCCATGAGCGCCGCGGTCCTCGACCTGATGAAGAAGTAGGCGGCCCGATGTTCACATGGGATGATAGATTGGGGGGCTTAGGCCAGTGAGTCGATTCCTTGTTGTCGCTTTGCTCGGCTGGCTGCTCCTGATGGGTGGGGTGACGACAGCCTTTTCATTTGCCCGCAACGCTGCGCTGTCGACATTCGGCACGGCGGAGGTTCAGGATCAGTGGAACACCTGGCGACAGGAAGCGCGAGAACAAGCGGGCGGGAAGGGGCCGGTCAAGCGATCGATCCCCAAGAGCGCCGAACCGCCCGCGCTGGTGCTGATGCGGGACTATTTTACGGTTTCGCTGACGGCAGCCCTGGTTCTTTCCTCCAGCGTCTACGTCAGCTTCGCCTGGTTTCTGCGAGGCGCGATGCGAGGCACGATGGGGCTCGCCAATCGACCCGCGAACGACGCAAAGCAACCGCCAAAGCGCGATGCATCTTGAACTGCGTCGCAGTCGGCACGTCACAGAATATCGATACTCTTGATGGCGCCGCCGCCCGAAATCTGCGCAGCGTGGAGACAACGCTCTGCGGCGCGGATCAGTTCCTCCGGTAAAAAATTCTTCGGAGGTACGCCGACACTCGCAACGCCCGCGCTGAGGCTGATCCCCGATCCGGGCTTGCCTACGCTTCCACGGCACATGCAGTGCAACACCTGCTTGGCCGTCGCAACCGCTGCGCTGCGATCCTGTCGCGGTTGCAGTATCGCGAGCAAACCGGGTTGGAGCAGGACCGGCTCCGCTGTCTGATCACACAAGTTTCGAACGACGGCAAGCAACTGATTCGTCCAGCAGTTGATTTCGTAGGCGTCTTCCGAAAGCCACGTTTCGAGCCCGTCCACTTTGATAAGCGACAAGCTGAGCAATTCGCGTTGGCGACGGCATTGAGCAGTGAACTGTGCCGTTTTGTCGTTGAGCAGTGTCGCCGGGTCAGTCGATGGAGGATTCGGTTTTGCCTTTGATTCTTCTTGCTCGGGCAAGATCCCCGGATTGCTGACCATATTCAGCATCGTCGCGTCACCATCCCGCGAGTTTTCGCGAGGTGGCACGCTATTGTTTCCCACCGCGTTCCTGTTCCCCACGGTGTCGGACTGTGGTGACGGTGGCGAACCGATCCGTGACAGTGCAGTGCGCTGCGCGAGCAGCATCGTGAGTGACTGTCCAAGCATGGGACGCGCGGTCAGAGGCCATTGCAGACGGTTGGCCATTTCGTGTACTTGCTGCTCGACCGCAGCCATCATGACTTGCAATTGCGGTGCGTCGACCTGCTCCTTTCGCGAGTGCGCGAGAAACTCTTCGAGCGCATGCGATTGGCTCTCGATCAACGCTTCGCTGGCATGTTCCGCCAACACGACGGCCGGTCGATGAGCTTCGTGATCGTGGTAAAACTCGTGCAAGCACCACTGTTCGAATAAATGCTCGGTGACGTCGAAATGATCGAATCCCAAGGTGAGGGTCTCGAGTCGACGTTGATTCGCGCGCTGAGCCGCAACGGCTTCCAGAAACTGGTGGTACGTGCTGCCCAATTGTTGCAGCATGATGGCGATGCCAACCGACCGTAGCAACGCCAGCCCGAAAGGCGAATTGGTGGACTGGGGCGTGGTGCGCCGCCGCCAGACATGGGCCGTGCAAGCCGCGACGAGTGCGCGTGCGCGGGCTCGTGATTGCCAATCGGCGTTCAGGTCGGCCGTCAGCTGATCAACCACGCCGATCGCAAAGGCGAGTTGCTGCAGGGGCGTGGGACGCAAATAGAGCACGAAGTCGGCGAGACGGATCGAGTCTTTGCCGAGCGTCGGGAAAAGCACAGGGCCGAGTGCCGTTAATTGGTCGACCAGTCGCGGGGAACTGGCCTGCAGGTGGTCAACGAGGCTGGAGGCCGGAACCTCGGGCAGTCGACGCAACCACTCGGGCAATTTCACTTGTTCGAGCAACCGCGAGGGCGAGGGGTTGGTCGCACTGAAGGTGGGCTGGGACGCGGCGGGGTCCGTCGGCTTCGACGAACTGTTCACCACGTCGCCGGCGACGGAATCGCGGATGGCTGCGAACGGATTCAGCACCGGGACGGCCTTCTGGCCGCCCTCTTCCGTTCTCCCCCATCCCTCAGAAAACAAACGAAACATCATGATCCCC
The DNA here is from genome assembly GCA_046045565.1 of Planctomycetota bacterium. GTDB lineage: Bacteria > Planctomycetota > Planctomycetia > Pirellulales > Pirellulaceae > VGZA01. The sequence continues at coordinate 22,372 of JBJOLO010000725.1, forward strand.
GCGTCCTATCGCCGAAATACCGTCGGTCGGCATCTCTACTCGAATGGCATGGAAATCGTAGCTTACGCCGATCATTCCGGACGGTTCGGTCAAAACGGACCAGCAAAATTCACGGTCGGCAGGCAACCATGCTCACTTGAAGACCCTAAAGGCATTTTGTTACGATCCTTTGTCAAATTCGTTACAAACGATTCAGCATCTATCGGAGGAATGGCACGTGGGAGTCAAGAAGACGGGCAAGGGGCGTCGGAAAATGGGTCGCAAAAAGCGTCGTATGCGAGCACGCATTCGCCATCGCAAGTAATTTCGACTTGCTTTTGATTTCGCTCTCGCCCCTCATCGGATCGAGACGATAGCCCGTTGCGGTCTTGTTTCGTTCGATCGAATCTCACGCTGCCTGCAGGAGTGATTATGTTTCTGCGCGCGTGTCTTTCCTTGGCGGTTCTGGTATTTTGTTCGGTCGTATCTTCGGAATGCTCCACTGCCGAAGACTATCAACTTGGCCCGGACTCCGAGCGTCAGGCCGACGTGCCGCAAGGCAAAGTGACACAGCACCAATGGGAAAGCAAAATCTTTCCCGGCACGCGGCGGGATTACTGGGTCTATGTTCCGCAGCAGTTTGACGGCAAGACGCCTGCCTCCGTTATGGTCTTTCAGGACGGGCAGGCGTATCTGAACGACAAAGGTCAGTTCCGCAGCACGATCGTGTTCGACAATCTGATTCACCGTAAGGAAATGCCGATCACCGTCGGCATCTTCATCAATCCGGGCGTGATTCCCGCAGCCGACGAATCGGCAAAGCCGCGTCAGAATCGCAGCTTTGAGTACGACACTTTGAGCGACCAATACGCGAGGTTCTTGCTCGAGGAAATCCTGCCCGAAGTCGGAAAGACGATCCCGCTGACCGACGATCCGGAACGTCGCGCCATTTGCGGGATCAGTTCCGGCGGAATCTGTGCCTGGACCGTCGCCTGGGAACGGCCCGACGCGTTCCGCAAAGTGCTCAGCCATGTCGGCAGCTTCACCAATATCCGCGGCGGCCATGTTTATCCCGCAATCATTCGCAAGACCGAACGGAAACCGATCCGCGTGTTCCTGCAGGAGGGAGAAAACGACCTCGACAATCTGCACGGCAATTGGCCCCTGGCGAATCGCGAGATGGCAGCGGCGCTCAAGTTCGCCGGATACGATTACCAATTCGTGATGGGCAACGGTGGACACAACGGCCAACATGGCGGCGCCATCCTGCCCGAATCGCTCCGCTGGTTGTGGCGCGATACGCCGAAGTAAGCGTTCGCTGGCTTACTCTTGGCCCCTCCACTTTGCACCCGTCCCTTTTGCACCCGTCCCTTTTGCACCCGTCCCTTTTGCACGATTCGTTGGCAATCAAGCTCGCAGGAGATGGTTCGATGCGTTACGTACCACTCACGCTCATCAGTTTCCTCCTCATCCTACCGTCCTTTCTATCGCGATCCGTTCAAGCTCAGGACATGCCGCTCAGCCAGATCCTGATCGACGGGGAGGGATGGAAACTTGTCGCCGACGGCTTCCAATTCACAGAGGGACCGGCCGTCGATAAAGATGGCAACGTGTTCTTCACCGACATCCCTCGCGACAAAATTTTCAAACTAACCCCCGACGATCAAATCGCCACGTTCGTCGCAGACAGCAAAAAAACCAACGGACTGATGTTCGGGCCGGATGGATTGCTTTACGGCTGCCAGAACGGCGAGAAGCGGATCGTGGCA
>JBJOLO010000744.1:0-4865 GCA_046045565.1 Planctomycetota bacterium
AGCTGCTTGTCCGAAACAACACGAGACATGCATGCATAACCAGACAGACTCGCAGAGTTCCCTCGACGGCTGCGGGGCGACAAAGCGGCCAGAGGAAAATCAATCCGAGCGCGAGCTCGAATCCGCCGTAGACCGTGATGAACTCGGATTGCCCAGCACCAGGTTGCAAGGTGAACCCGACCGCTTTCGACGTTTGCTCCGGCATCGCTGCACACCAGATCGCAAGCAGGATGTAAACCACGCCCAACATGCCCAGCAGAATTCGAGTGATCACGATTCGTTCTCCCTTGGGGGTGCTTTAATCTATCGTACGTCGCGACCAACCGCGAGTCGTTTGCGTCTTTCAGCGCGCAGTGTGGAAAAGTAGCCATACGCTCCGTGTAATGGGAGCCACTTCCCCAGAACGCGTCGCTTGTACGACAGCATAGGGCAGCGTATTGTGCTTCGGCAGATCATCACGCATTGCGTGATGGCTACATTGCGTGATGGCCACAGGGCACTGCTCGCTTGGATTCTTGTGCCGGAGCGATATAATGTCGCCGTTTCCTGCCACGACCTTCCTTTCCCTCCTGAGTAACCTCGCAATGCATCTGTCGAACATTCGCGTCGCATACGTCTTGTACTTTGCGGCAGCCTTCAGCTTCGTTTTTCCAAGCACTACGCACGCGCAAAAGTGCCTCGCACCCGACTTCAAAGTCGAATTGCTCTATGGCGTCCCTGACATCGAACACCCGTCAGTACTGGCGTGCGACGATGAAGGCAATCTGTTTGTGGGCGAAGATCCGATGGATATGCGCGGTCCGGCGACCAAGGAGTTCGATCGCGTATTACGCATTGAATTCGATGCGGATGGCAAACCCAAGCGCAAGACTGTCTTCTGCGAGAACCTCGGCGCTGTGTTCGGATTGATCTGGCGTGACGGTGCCCTATACGTCATGCACGCGCCGCACTATTCGGTGTTTCGCGACACCAACGGCGATGGAGTGGCCGATGAGCGAAAAGATCTTGCGACAGGATTCGGACCTCCGGCTGGCATCTACGGCTTCAATGATCACATCGTCACCGGCACCCGCCTCGGCCTCGACGATCGCGTTTATGTCAGTGTTGGCGACAAAGGCGTGCCGAAGGCTGTCGGCTCCGATGGCTCCATCATCACGCTCGAAGGCGGCGGCGTGATTCGAATGAACCTGGATGGCTCGAACCTGGAAGTCGTTACCTCCGGGACTCGAAATCACCTCGACGTCGCCATGGACTCGCTCGACAACATTTTCACCTACGACAACACCGACGATGGGCTCGGCTGGTGGACCCGATTCACACGCCACGTCCCGACGGGCTACTACGGTTATCCGTACGACTACCATCCGCACCCGGAGCGGCACTTGCCTCGCGTCAGCGAGCACGGTGGCGGTTCCCCCGTGGGTGCAGCTTGCTATCGCGAAGCAGCCTGGCCCGCCACCTACGTCGATAGCCCCTTCTTTTGCGAATGGGGCAAGCAAAAAGTGCAGCGGTTTAAGCTCAAGCCGAATGGGGCATCGTTCGAGGCGGAACTGGAAGACTTCCTGGTGCCGGACGGGCCCGAACCGTTCCGACCGCTCGATATTTGCTTCAGCCCCGATGGTCGCCACATGTACTTGGCCGATTGGAACTTCAACGGTTGGGTCAATCCGGCTGTAAAGGGCCGACTCTACCGAATCACCTATGTCGGCAACGATCCAGCGGTCAAGGATGAACCCAAGCGCGCACCGCAAAATGCATCGGGGGAGCAATGGGCGAAGTCGCTCGGCCATCCTTCCCATGCAGAACGCATGCGCGCTCAACACGAACTTGCCAAGCGTAGCGACGGGCAGGGCGTTGCGGCCGCAATCGCCGTGCTTCGCGACGGGAAAGCCAATGAACACGCGCATGTTCACGCCGCCTGGGTACTGCACGCCGCCATGCAGACCGGCACGAAACCGGAATGGATGAACGCCCTGCGCGATGCGATCACCACGACGGGCAGCCCGCGTGTTCGCGCACAACTGGCACGTGTCCTGGGAATGCTCCGGGATCGGGAATCGATTCAAGCACTGACCAAGTTGCTGCAAGCCGACACGGACGCAACCGTGCGTCTGCAATCCGCAATCGCACTCGGCGCGATCGGTGAAGCGCCCAGTCAAGCCAAATGGCGCTCGGTTGATTCCGGCCAGGCGGGAGTGATCGTCCCTCGCCAAGATGACAAAACGCTCGAAGCACTCTCGACGGGCAAACCGGAAACGGCGCGCGCAATCCTGCCCGGACTGATCGACAGCGATCCATACGTGGCCCACGTCGCGATGCAGGCCCTGCGTCGTGTGAACGTTTGGTCCGACCTCCCGCAACAAGCCGCCGCCCACACCGATGCGAAGTCACTCGCCGGGAAGCTCATCTTGGCAATGACCGGCGTGTATGACGAGCGTGCCATTCAAGCCCTGCGAAGCTACGCCTCGGAGGCCAAGCTTCCGGAACTTCAATCGCAAGCCGTCGCGGCACTCGCGGAAGTCGATCGCCGTGCCGCACCCTACGAAAAGGGCTGGTGGGGAACTCAGCCAGCGCGCGGTCAACCGGTTCGCGTGAAGAATCAGGATTGGTCCGGCACCTCAACGGTGCTTGAATCGCTACGCAAGGTGATGGAGTCATCCAGTTCGCCCGCAGCCAAAATCGAGATAGCGAAGGCATGGCGACGCATCGCCGACCCAGCTGCCGCGCCGCTCCTGCGCAAGCTGGCAGCCAACAGCGATCAGGCCGAACTGGCATCCGAGGCAATGACCACGCTTGCTGCCATCAAAGATCCGGAGTCGCTTCCGCTATTTGCCAGCATTGCGACCGACGAGAAACGGCCGGAAGCAGTACGACGCGAAGCGGTGCGAGGCATCATGGCTGTCGGCTCCCCCGAGGCGGTGCGACACCTTGTTGATATCGTCTCGGCGAAGAATTCCTCCCCGCTGCTACTCACTGCTTCGATGGAGGCTCTTGGGTCACTCAAGCGGGCCGAAGCCCGTCCAGCGATCGAGGCTCGTCTTCGCGACGATCGCGCTGAAGTTCGCGCTCGAGCCGTCGAGACCGTCGGGCTGATTGGCGGCGAAGGATTGACGGCACGCGTCGTTCCGCTGCTGAAAGATCAGGATGCGAATGTTCGCAAGGCGGTGCTGAGCGTGCTTCGCAACTTAAAGGATCGCGAAACGATTCCATCCATCCTCGCCGTAGCCTCGGATGCCGCCGTCAAGTTTGAAGCGCAACAGACACTCGCGGCCATGCCCGACCGCCGCGCGTTGGCAGCTTACCTCGATGGTGCCGCGAGCCCCAATCCGGAATTACGGAATGCCTCTATCCAGGCGCTCACAGCCATTCGTGATGCAATCGCCGAGGATGTCCTCTCCTTGCACAAAGGACAGGAACTGTCCGCTTCGGCTGTTGCCCCGCTGCGCACCGTATTCTCGACGCCATCGCCAATCAAGAAATGGAAATTGATTGGAGGCTTCCCCAAGACGGCTGCCGCTCAGTTGCCGAAATGGGATTTCACCAAAACGCCTGATTTCTCGCAAAAGCAACAGGTCGGCGACCGCACCCTGGAATGGAAAGAGATCACATCGCAAGATGCCAACGGTCGCGTAAGTCCCGCGCAGCACTTGCCGGGACCGCACGAGCAGACTTGGTGCTTCGCTTACTCGCCGATCGAGGCAGCCGCTCCGGGACCTCGCAACATCATCGTCGGCAGCGACGACCAGCTACGCGTGTGGGTGAACGGAAAGCAAGTTTACGAATTCGGCTCGAGCCGCGGCTGGGACAAAGAACAAGGACGTTTCACGGCTGAATTTCAAGCAGGTGTCAATCACATCTGGATTCAATGCGGCAACGATGGTGGACCGTGGGATTACTCGTTGGCCGTCAATGAACCCGACGCGCGATTTGCCTTCCTGTTCGAGAACGCGGCACCGCAACTCGACATCAACGCCTTCCGCGAATTCGCCGCCAAAAATGCCGGAGACGCCGATCGCGGCAAGAAGATTTTTGACAACCCTCAAGGTGTTGGTTGCGTGAAGTGCCATGCCGTCGGTGGAACCGGAGGCAAAGTGGGGCCGGACCTTGTCGGCATTGGTGCACGGTATCCGCGTGAAGAACTCGTTCGATCGATCCTGGAGCCTTCTTCGCGGATTGCGAACGGATTCGACACCGGTGTGGTCAGCACTGCCGACGGGCAAGTCATCACGGGCGTCCTGAAACTCGATAGCCCGGAGGCAGTCGAACTGATGCTGGCCGACGGCAAGCTTGTCCGCATTGCGGCCTCCGACATCGACGAAAAGTCGCGCAGTCCGGTCTCGACCATGCCCAACGGATTAAAGGATGGACTAACGCTGCAGGATTTCGCTGATATTGTCGCCTATCTCGAGAAACTGAAGTAGTTGCTGAACGGCGGAAATAGTCGACGGTCGATCGGTCCGGGTTGCAAACATAATGAAGGGGACTCGCATGCAGCGGCACCGCCTCGGCTCCTATCGGTGCGGAGCATTGGTCCTCCTTGCTCTTTCCGCGCTGACCAGCAGTGCGACCTGGACAAAAGCGGACGAGCCCGCTCCGGACTCCGGAACCGTTCGCGACGCCATCCTCAAGTCACTGCCGTTACTTGAGAAGGGCGCGCGCGGATCGATGACGGAACGCAAGCAGTGCTTTACCTGCCACAACCAAGGCCTGCCGATCCTCGCGATGTCACTCGCTCGAACGCGCGGCTTTAAAATCGATCAGCAGCACCTGCATACGCAACTGACCTTCATCGCAGACTTTCTCCGACGCAATCGGGAGAAATACCTCGACGGCAGCGGGACCGGCGGTCGCGCGGACACGGCTGG
>JBJOLO010000771.1:0-8431 GCA_046045565.1 Planctomycetota bacterium
ACCGTCGATTCCGCTACGATGATGAATAAGGCACTGGAAATCATCGAGGCCCGCTGGTTGTTTGATCTGCCCACCGAACAGATTGAAGTGGTCGTGCATCCCCAGTCCGTCATTCACTCGATGGTGGAATTCCAGGACGGTTCGGTTGTGGCCCAGCTGAGTCCGCCGGACATGAAACTCCCGATTCAGTATGCCCTCACCTACCCCGATCGATGTGAGGGTCCCGCAGCAAAACTCGATTGGTCGCAATCCTGGAACTTGCAGTTCGAACCGCCGGATCGGGATCGTTTCCCGGCCTTGAATCTGGGGTACGAGGTGGCGAGATCCGGTGGCACGGCGGGTGCCGTATTGAACGCCGCGAACGAAGCGGCGGTCGCAGGCTTTCTTGCAGGACAGTTGGGATTTACGGAGATCGTTCCCGCTTGTCGCAGCGTTCTAGAGAATCACCATTTTGATCCCCAGCCCAGTCTCGATGACCTTTTGCGAATCGACCGCTGGGCACGGGAGGAGGTTTCACGGTGGGTTTGTACCTGATGGCAGCCAGTTCCGCGCTGCTGGATCCAGCCACATACATCAACGGACTCCAAGTCGCCTTGGGAGTCGGTTTTGTGATTTTCGTGCATGAGATGGGCCACTTCCTGGTCGCCAAAGCATGCGGCGTAAAGTGCGAAAAGTTTTACATCGGATTCGATGTTCCGATTTGGAAATTTCCGCGCACGCTCGGCAAGTTCACGTGGGGCGAAACGGAATACGGCATCGGCATTGTCCCGCTCGGCGGCTACGTGAAGATGCTCGGTCAACATGACGACCCGCGCGAAGCGGAGGCGGAAGCCGAGCGCGCGAAAAGCGCGCCCGATGGAACCCTCGACCCGCGCAGCTATACCGCCAAAACCGTACCGCAGCGGATGGCGATCATTTCCGCAGGCGTGATCATGAACGTGATCTTCGCCGTGATCTTCGCTGCCATCGCCTTCCGCTGGGGCGTGCCCTACGAACCGTGCATCGTCGCCGGCACCATTCCGGGTGATCCCGCCTGGCTGGCCGAAGTGCCGCTCGGCGGCCAAATCCTTCAGATCCACAAGGAAGGAAAGCCCTCGAATCATCTGCGCTACGAAAAAGATCTCGTCACCAACGTCGTGCTCAGCAAAGACAAAGCACTCGATATCCTCGTCGAAGCTCCGGACGGCGATCAGCAATGGTACTCGCTCACCCCAAGTCGTCGACTGATCTCCCGCGCAAAAGACCGCGTTACCATCGGCGTCTTCCTACCGAAGAATTTGAAGATCCGCGGTAATCCCGCCTCGCTCAAAGCACAAAGTCGTCGCATTCCGAACTTGGACGAACTGCAGTCCGGAGATCAGATCGTCGCCGTAAATGGCGAAACGATTTCGAGTGCACTCGAACTGGAAGCGTTCATGGCCAGGAATATCTCCCAGCCGTTGAACCTCACGATGGAACGCACCACGCGCACTGCGCAAGGTGCCGAAGAAAAATCGGTCTTTGAATACTCGCTGCCCGCGTCCCGGATGCGATGGACCGGCATGATCATGAAGATGACGCCGGTCTTCGGCGTTCAGCCGAACTCGCCGGCCGGCAAGGCCGGAATCCAAGCAGGCGACGTCCTGGTTTCCATCGACGGCGAACCTGCGGGCGATCCGCTCACGCTGCCCCAACGCATTGCCGATCGAGTCGATCGCGAGATCGTGGTCGAAGTTCTGCGGCCGGACACCGCAGGTGAACCCAAGCCGATGCGTTTCACCGTCACGCCCCGCGCACCGCGTACGACCAATCATTTCGACACGCCGAACTCCTCGATCGGCCTCGATACGCTGGGCATTGCCTATCGAGTCGAAAATGTCGTGGCGGAAGTGGCCCCCGACACGCCCGCCGCTCAGGCCGGGATCCTACCGGGCGATGAAGTGCGCTCGGTCGCCTTCCGAGCCGCAGGGCCGGAACAACTCGCCGAAGAACAGTCACTCGTACCCAAATTTCTCGAACCGGTCCCCCTGATGGCCAACGAATCCGATTGGCCATGGATCCATGACTCCCTGCAATTCCTGCTGCCCGACTCGTCGGTACAACTCACCGTGTCACGACAAGGCACCACCAAGGAATTCACGGTCGCTATGGCAGCAAGTCCGTGGTGGAACGAAGAACGTTTCCTGCCGCTGGAACCGGTGTCTCGAGTCCATCAAGCGGAAAGCTGGGCCGAAGCCCTGCCATTAGGACTCCGTGAGACCAAAGAACAGTTGATGGGGATCGTACGATTCTTGAAGAGTCTCGTCTCCGGCCGCATCTCGTTCACGAATCTCGGCGGCCCCGGAACGATTGCGAAAGCAGCATTTGCCGAGGCATCCCGAGGTCCGACGCGATTGCTCATTTTCTTGACCTTCCTGAGCGCGAATCTGGCTGTCCTCAACATCCTGCCTATTCCCGCTCTGGACGGCGGTCATTTGGTCTTCCTCGCCTGGGAAGGACTCTTCCGCCGACCGCCCAATCCCAGCGTGCAAGGATGGCTCACCCTCGTCGGCGTGGCGTTCCTGCTGCTGCTGATGATCGTCGTGATCGGACTGGATGTGTCGCGATTTTGACGCCCCGATCGTGATCTGCCTGGCCATCGCGACCGCAGGTAGCCGTGCGACTTTGAAGGCCAGTGCGACTTTGAAGGCCAGTGCAATTTTGAAGGCCAGTGCAATTTTGAAGGCCAGTGCAATTTTGAAGGCCAGTGAAGTTTTGAAGGCCAGTGCAATTTGAAGGCCATCGAGAAAAGATGGACGCGCTAGGAAAACCGGAACCGGTTGCGGCCTGGAAGACCGTCGTGTTCGATGCGGTCGGTACGCTGATCCACCCGCGCGTTCCGGTCTATCAAACGTACGCCGAGATCGCGCGACGATTCGGGATCGAAGTCTCCGCAGAACAAATCGCGAAGCGATTCTCCGACGCCTATCGGCTCCATGGCCGGAAATCGTACGCCGACTGGGGACTGGCCGAGGGCGTTCGCGGCGTGGACTACGAATCCACCGAGGTACGTCGCTGGCGCGCGATCGTCGGTGCAGTATTTCTTGAATCGTCGTCGATGGAGCGACTGTTTTCCGAACTCTGGGATTATTACGCCGCTCCGCAGCACTGGTGCGTTTTCGACGATGTCGAGCGGACATGGGCGGCACTTCGTGCCCGCGGTATCCAAATCGTGATCGCCTCGAACTTCGATCAGCGCCTGGTGCAGATTCAGCAGCAGTGCCGTGTGTTATCGACATGCGATCGGCTGTTCATTTCCTCCCAAGTCGGTTTCGTGAAGCCGCAACCCGGCTTTTACCGGGCGATCAGCGACGAGTTGAGACTGCAACCGGACCACATGCTGATGGTCGGAGACGACTGGGAAAACGACTACCTCGCACCCCGGCGCGCTGGCTGGCAGGCGGTCCCGCTACGACGTCGTGATGACTCCTCCAACCCGCCCGCAATCCGTTCTTTGGATGCGCTGCGTTAGGCCCAAGTCGATTGCTTGGCCCGTGCATGGTCCGGACGATGTCACATCGATGCGAGTCGATGCGAAACGGGGTTCGATTGCCATTGCGTCGAGGAGACGATTTCGGGAAACTCCCCCCCGCGCTAAAGGCGAGGGAGTGCTAGCAGATGAGTTGGGTCGGCATTAGAACGCGGCAAACGCAACGAATGATCGCGATCGCGCTGATCGTGTGCAGCGGATGCCGGCACTGGACCGCGCCGTTCGCACCACCGTTCGAAACCATCTCACAGCAAGAAGCGCTGCCGAACCCGCTCCTGGTTCCGATCGTCGATCGTGAATTGCTGTGGAATCAATTGGTCGACGAAATCGACGACTACTTCCGCATCGATCGGGAGCAGCGCGTGCATGAAATCGGGGGCGTGCTCATGGAGGGCCGCATCGAAACCTTTCCGATGTCCGGCTCCACGATCTTTGAACCGTGGCGAAGGGACTCCACGCCCGGCTTCGAAAAACTTCACTCCACCTTTCAGACGATTCGCCGCCAGGCTTCCCTGCGCGTGGTGCCGCAGCAGACCGGGTTCCTCGTCGAAGTGATCATCCGCAAGGAATTAGAAGATGTGGACCAGCCCGAGCGATCCTCGGTGGGAACCAGCACCGCTCGATACGACGGTGCTCTGATTCGCAGTGAGCGAGGTCGGGATGACGGGCCGGTCACCTTAGGATGGATCACCATCGGTCGCGACACGTCGCTCGAACAGCAAATCCTGTTCGAACTCAAAGGACGTCTGTCGAACATCGGTCCCGGAAAGAAAAAATGACCAGCCGTTGCCCGGCACGCCGGCACAACGACTGATCATGTTGTGGAGACCGTGAAACGATCATCGCAGCGACACATCCATCGATGACTGCGCGATGATTCCGAACGGTTATTGCTCTCGTTGCGCTCTTTAGAGCGTCCAGCCTCGACGATATTCCTTGTGAATGTATTGCTGAGCACCGGGATTGTTCGTGACTTTCAGGTTTGCAGCATCCCATTCGATCGCCTGACCGCTTCGATAGGCGGCCACGCCCAACAAGACCGCTTCGGTGAGTGCACCTGAGTAGTCGAAGTTGCAGGTGGTAGGCCCGCCCGTCTTGATCGCCTGCACCCATTCGTTGTGATGGCCGATGGAATCCGGAATCGTCGGCGCGGGACGCTTGAAATCGGCGAACTTGTCCTGCGGCAGCAGGCGATGCTCGCCGTAGTTGGAAATCAGCATGCCTTTGTCGCCGATAAACATTTGACCGCTTGGCCAGCTGAGCGGCTTTCCGTCGGCGTTCTTGCCTGTTGCGAGCCACTCCGCCAGCTTCGGCGGTTGCTTGCCTCCATCGTACCAGTGCACCTTGACCGCCGGATCTTTGCCTCGCGCGGGATAGTCGTACTCGGCGGTGGCCCAGAGCGGTGCGCTGTCCGGATCGCGATCGGGGCCCGTGGTCACGACGCGAGTCGGAGCCTTGAGGTTCAGTGCCCAATGCACCAGATCGAGATAATGACAGCCGAAATCGCCGAGCGAGCCGCTGCCGTAATCCCAGAAATTGCGCCAGTGGAATGGATGCACTCCGTCGCTGTAAGGCCGATCCGGCGCCGGCCCCAGCCACAGATCCCAATCGACATTCGCCGGCGCCTTGGTACCGGTGGTGTACTTCTTGCCGCCGTAAACCACGGTGACCCAAACATGCACTTCACGTACCGCGCCGATAGCCCCCGACTGGATCAGTTCCACCACGCGTCGATAGTTGCCGCCCGCATGGATCTGGGTTCCCATTTGCGTGACGAGTTTATGCTCGCGAGCAAGATTGGCCAGCGTTCGGGCTTCGAGGACCGTGTGAGTCAATGGTTTTTCGCAGTAAACATGTTTCTTCATTCGCAATGCCATCGCCGCCGCGGGAGCATGCGTGTGATCGGGCGTTCCGACCACGACGCCATCGATCTTGGACGCCTCTTTTTCCAGCATGACGCGGAAGTCGCGGTACTTTCGCACGCCGTCATAGGGAGCCGCGCCCTTGTCGAGCAGGGCTTCATCGACATCGGCGATCGCGATGATGTTTTGGCTTTTTAATTCCTGAATGTTCGCGCCCGCTCGCCCCGTCGCGCCAATGCACGCGAGGTTTAGTCGTTCATTCGGCGACTTGGACTCCGCCGCAGCACTCGGGTTGACGAAGTATCCCGCCGCAAGGGCGCCGGCACCGAGGATGCCGCCCTGCACAAACGCGCGTCGATTTATCGATGGACTCACCGCTTGTCCTCCCATTCAAAAACGATCGATTCGAAAACTGCGTTCATTCAACCTGGCAATCCGAAACCGATTGCCACCACAACAACGCCGGAATTGTAGCCAGATAACAGACGGCTCGAAACCAGCCCGCATGACCGTGAAGACGGCGGCTTTTCGAAACGAGCAACGCACGGACCATCGACCGGCAGATCGTCAACAACGCATCCGCTCTATCCGATCGCGTTATGGCCGGAGGTGTTAGGGCCGGATCGCGTGACGATCAGATCGTTTACTGCTCCACTTTGGCCCAGAAGGGATGCTGACGATCCGCACGCGTGCGAACGTCCTCGAGCAAGGTTCGCAAGTTCGGCGTGATGGTTTTGCGGGTTCCATTGATCGTAATCGGCTGAGAGAAATTCACCATATCCGGCGAAAGCCAGATTACGGTGGGATTTCCCTTGAGTTTCGTGCAGGTCAATCCATTGTTTTTCAGGATGCGTCCCTCGATTTTCAGCGGCTGAAAATTCGCCGGGGGCGGCCAGGCATTCGGGGCAACCATCTTCGACGGCGGCAGGTCGGGAATCTCTACGAACCAAAAGAAATTATCCCAACTTCGCAGCGTGTGGCATTCAAACGATTCCACATTGAAATTACGTCGATGCAAATTCATCCAATCGAAGATGCGGAAGATCTCTTCCTGAAAATGCTCCTGCCCCCGTCCCAGGTAGTCGACCAGCGTGACGTCGAACTCCGAGATCTTCGCCAGGGTCATGTATTTGTTCCACTGCACCGAGTTGGCCTCGATTTTGTTGCCGTCCAATTCCCCACCGACGAAATACATCGGTAGTTGCCGACCATTGGTGAAATAGCGAGCGATGTATTTTTCGGAACTGGCAACGATGGGAATAATCCCGGCCCACAGGTCGGGGTGCGCAAGTCCGATATCCCACACGGCATCGCCGCCCGTGGCGTGACCGCTCAGAAATACTCGGTCGGTGTCGATCGCGAATTTCTTGCAAGCATCGCGCAAGCTGACGAGGCAAGCCGCATGCTCACGCGCTGAATACTCGTATCGCGATTGGTTTTCACGCGTCCATTGCGGAGCAATCGTGATGTATCCCTGGCGGGACGCCTGCCCCATATGGATTCCCAGACGCGGATTCAGCGTTCCGGTCCACCAGCGAAGTTGGTCCAGGGCAGTCACACCGCTGCTGCCCAACGTCACGACGCAGGGATATTTGCGGTAGGGGTCGTACTCCGGCGGCAGTTGTATGTGGTAGGTGATCTCGGACTCGCCCCCAACACCCGGTACTTTCATCTCCAGCAAACCGGGTTCTTCGAACTTGGGAAATTGTTCGACCTCCAGCAGCGGCTTCATCTGCGCAATCATACGCGCCACGTTCGCCGGATCGCTGCCTTCCAACTCCTGCAACTTTTCAAAGATCGCGTCGCGGTCCGGAGAATTTCTGGAAACCAGGTACTGCCGCACAAGATCGCGGACTTCGACCAACGAACTCGTGACCGCAATATTGTCGAGCCCTGCTCCGTTCCCGAGCAGCCAACCGCTGATCGCCAAAGACACTTTCCGATCCGCGCTGATTTTCGCGTCATCGGCAAACCGCAAAAAGTCGGCCATCCGATCCAAGCTGCTGAAGTTCAGTTCCTTCGCGATCTCTGCACAGATCGGCTCCACCTTCGCTTTCATGCCCGCATCGGTTAACGCTTCCAACTGCTCCTTGAGCCATTTCAGGCAGTTGTCGCCCTGAGACTGCTGCTCCTTCAATCGGTCGAGCCGGTCCTTGACCTTGATCAACGTCTCCTGCGCAACGCCCTCCTCGGGAAAATTGTTCAGCATGTCGATCGCAAGTCGATACTGGCCCGCGTCCAAACGCATATCGATTTCGCGGATCAGTCGATTCGCGCTCAACTGGCGGATCTCGGCCAGTTGCTTTTTCAGTTCACCCAACTCGGGAAAGTCACCCAACACACTTGCCAGTTCTTCGTAGGCCTCCTCGTATCGTTCGGCTTGCATGTACAAGCGAACAATCCGCAAGCGATCATTGGCATCTTTCATGTTGATCGATCGATAGAGGATCCCTGAAAGGGTCTTGCGGTCGATGGTATTGGTCGATACGCGCATGTCCCAGACATAGGGAAAAGGAACCTGCACCTGCAGGCCCTCGACTTTGACATAGTGCGGCGTCACCTGCGTGATCCCCTGGATCACCGACAATTGGCCATCCCCGCCCGCCATGGTGTAGACCCGATTTCCCAATTCGTCCCACGGCTCAATTCGCACGACCGGCCCGACACTGCCGATCCGCTTCGTGGACGACGCCACGCGTTTCTCCAGGCTGAACTTTTCCAGCGGCGGCTTCTCAGGAACGCTGTTCGTCACGTGCACATACGGAACGAATGTACGTCGCAGGCTGTCGTCAATCGCGACCGTCGACTGCCCCGCAGCGTTGCCGGCACCTCCCGCTGGCTGAACAATGCCAGCCGTTCGAATCGCGTCGCCAATGAACTGCATTCCGCTACGCATCGTGACCGTGTCGGCCCAGGCCGGAGCCGAACCAACCGGGACAACCGCCCCGAAGACTCCAAAACCGATCGCTGCAAAGAGGATCCCCGCCAAACGGACTCGCCTCGGTAGGCCGGTTCGAAGCCCGAACAAACGGTGGTCGCGAAGCATCGGCAGATCTCCCCG
>JBJOLO010000815.1:0-4700 GCA_046045565.1 Planctomycetota bacterium
CCGGGCAAGGTAGTTCTCGTAGTCGCGGAGGTTGTTCAGCGGAACCTGGCGAGGTAATTCGGGGAACGAGATGTGAAAGCCTGATCGATTGGTGATCGGCATCAGGTGTCCGCGAAAACGAAACTCCGCAATGTCGTCTTGCAACTGACGCTGGCAAATGTCGTAGTTGATCTGTTCTTCCCGCTGCAACTCCTGCCGCGGAATCGCCTCGAGTCTCTTCAGCAGTTCGCGACGCGCCTGCATGCGTCGCTCCTGATCGGCAACGGTTTCGCGAGCCAAACGATCGTTGAAGCGATGGTCCCCCACGCGCGTGGCGTTCCACGGGTCTTCTTGCATGTCGAATTCCCACCATTGGTCAAGGAACTCGGTTAGCCGCTTTCCGGCAGGTTCAGCGCCGAGCGTTGCGACGCCTATGGTTAGCCGCGTGGGAACTCCGCTGGGCAGGAAAAACGCAGCGAACGTGAAAAGGCAAGCGATGATCGGGCGAACTGGCATGGGCGTAGTCCTCTACACGACAGGAGTCGGAACGAATCGGCCGCATTATCGATTCGTCGCATCGGAACGAAAAGAGGAGGCGGCGATCGGGTAGGCGGTGGAACGTTGCTACCTGATGCTCTTCGTCGCGTCCGTTGCAGTTTTGTCGGGTGCCGGCTGTGGCTTGAAGCGGATCGCTCGGCCTGCCAGAATCGAGCCGGTGGAGTCCGGATTACGCATGGAGAATATTTCGATGGTTGCTCGAGTGTGCTCGGTCCAGCTAATTGCAGTGCTGGTGTTGGTTTCGTGGTCGGTCGTGTCGGCGCAGGGTCCGACGCCGGAAAAGTCATCGCCAAAGACGGTGGTGGTTAGCGAGGAGGCGAAACGCGTTCATCGCGCGGGGTTCGTATTTGACGGGCACAACGATTTGCCGTGGGCGATGCGATCGAAGGCGGAGTCGTCGTTTGAGCGGGCCGATATCTCCAAGCCGCAGCCGCAGTTCAACACCGATATTCCGCGACTTCGAGAATCGAACGTCGGTGCACAGTTCTGGTCGGTGTTCGTGCCGATGGAATTTGCCGCCAAGGGCTTAGCGTTCCAGATGACGCTGGAGCAAATCGCGCTGGTGAAGCAAATGGTCGCGCGGTACCCGGAGACATTCGAGGTAGCGACTTCAGCCGACGAGGTGGTCCGCATTCAAGGGGCGGGAAAAATCGCATCGCTGATGGGAGTCGAAGGGGGACACTGCATCGAGGACTCGATCGAGAACCTGCGACGGCTTTATCGGGAAGGTGCGCGATACATGACGCTCAGCCATACCGATACGCTGGGCTGGGTCGATGCGGCGACCGACGATCCGCAACACGGCGGCCTCACGGCATTCGGTGAGGAAGTGATTCGGGAAATGAATCGGCTGGGAATGCTGGTGGATCTTTCGCACGTCTCCGAGGACACGATGCTCGACGCGCTTCGGGTAACTCAGGCGCCGATCATCTTCTCGCATTCGTCGGCGCGAGCCGTAGCGGATCATCCGCGCAACGTCACCGATCAAGTGCTTCGTCTCACGGCGAAAAATGGTGGCGTGGTGATGGTGAATTTTTTTTCAGGGTTTGTGGAACCCACTTCCGCAAACAACCGCAAAAATATGATGCAGGCGATACGTGATTTAAAGAAAAAGTATCCGGATGCTGCCGAGTACGATCGCGCGCGGCAGAAGTGGGAGGCGGAGCATCCCTTGGTTGCCGGCTCGGCTGCCGATGTGGTCGATCACATCGACCACATCGTGAAAGTCGCCGGCATCGATCACGTGGGGTTGGGAGCCGACTACGACGGCGTGAGCCTGCTCCCCAAGCAACTGGAAGATATCACGGGCTATCTGGTCATCACGCAACTGCTGCTCGACCGCGGCTACAAGCCGGCTCAAATCCATCAAATCATGAGCGGGAACGTGCTTCGTGTGATGAAGGCAGCCGAAGAAGTTGCCCGGCAGTTGCGGAAGAGTTAGTTCGAACGATGGTTCCGATCGGACTCGAGGTGGCGAGTTCCTTCAAAAGACCTTCTGTGTCGCCTGCTGCGCGGAACCGCTTGTAGATACAATAGTCAAAAGCGGATGAACGGTTGGGGCCTGTTGTTTGTCTCACAACCGGCGTGATCGGGAGCAGGCGACTTCGTCGACAAGCGGGAGATGGCATGAGCGATTTTCGAGCGGGAAAACCGCAGCCGCAGGCGGCAGGATCACGGGCAGCAGGATCACGCGCAGCAGGATCACGGGCAGCCAGCGCGCCCATCTCGCAACCCCTCTGCGCGCCGGCGGGAGTTCAACCACCTTCGATCCGACTGCGCGGATCGACTTGGAACCCGATCATCTATCGGAAGCGGATCGAGTCGATCGATCCGAATGCGGAGGCGGGCGGACTGGTGGCGGTACGCAGTGCCGAGGGGGAACTGATCGGATACGGCCATTACAATCCTCGCGCTGAAGTGACGGTTCGAATGCTGAGTTTCGGCAATCGAATACCGGACGAAGATTGGTGGAACGAGCGATTCCATGCTGCCATCGCGCTGCGTCGCGATCTTTTGCAGTTGGACAACACCACCGATGCCTATCGACTGATCCACGCGGAAGGCGATTACTTGTCCGGCATGGTGGTGGATCGGTATGGAGATGTGCTGTCGGCGGAGGCCTTCTCCCTGGCGATGTATCAGCGTGCTCCCGAGTTGCTGCAGCGATTGGCGGCGATGCTGAACGTTCCGCATTGGATCGTACGCGGATCGCCACACATGCTGGGCCAAGAAGGGATCGCCGGTGAGACGCAGATGTCGCCCGATTGTCCCGCGCAGGTTCTGGTGCGCGAGTCGGGAACGCGGTATCGCGTTCGATTCGCCGGCGGGCACAAGACGGGATTCTTTTGCGACCAGCGCGAAAATCGGGCTCGCTTGGCCCAACTATGCAAAGGCAAAACGGTGCTGGATCTATGTTGCTACACCGGTGGATTCTCGGTGCACGCAAAGCGATGCGGAGAAGCGGCCGATGTAACGGCGGTCGATATTGACGAAGAACCGTTGCGGATCGCCCGTGAGAACGCGAACCTCAACCAGGTCCGGATCTCGGTCGCGCAATCGGATGCGTTCGCCTACATGCGCGATATGCTTCGCAACGGACGCCAGTACGACATCGTCGTGCTGGATCCACCCAAATTGATCAACGGCCGCTTGGAACTCGAGGAAGGGACCCGCAAGCACTTCGATCTGAACCGCTTGGCCATGCAATTGGTGCGGCCGGGCGGCATCCTGCTGTCGTGCACCTGTTCCGGACTGCTGACGTGGGCCGAGTTTCACAAGCTTTTGGTTTCGGCGTCATTGCAATCCGGAGCGGCTCATACTTTGCCGGACGGAAGAGTGCGGCATGCGGCCCGGCCGCTGCAGTTCCTTTCTCATTCGGGCGCCGCTGCAGATCATCCGACCGCTGCCAATTGTCCGGAGTCCGAATACCTCAAAGCGTTCTGGTTACGGTTGGGATAATACGACTGCTTGTTCAGGTAGCAGTTTCTGATCACACCACAGAAACAGGGACTGCGGAACCGTGCCCCAGTCTGAGTTGGGTTTGGGGTGGCGCCCCAGTCGCCTGGACTGGCTGGGGAGTTGATCCGTAGTTCGGACTTCTGTGGTGCAATCTACACGGTCAGCTTGGCCCGAAGGTCACGACTGGCAGCGGCCCCCGGATTTTCTGAGGTGGAATTCAGGAGCATAAAAAAAGAACGCTGTGCGATTTTTATCGCACAGCGTTCTTGGTGTTCCCTGGCACCGGAGCGGCGTGAAGCCGCTCCGGTGCGCAGTAAAAAGCCTCACCGTGAAGCGCCTGCTGAAGTGGTTGACCCAGAAACCACTTTGGCCAGCAAGCATCTTGCTTCGACCCAGGAGGGAGGGCAGCACGAGTATCCCGCAATACTGCGTGCTAACGGTGAGGCTTCGCGATGATTTGCGTGCAGTCAGCTTGCGGGGCCGAGCAGTTCTCCTTAGTACGGTGGCGGTTCGTTTCGACCGAGCGTATTCGTTGGGGTGTTGATGGGAGTACCGAGTTGTACTTGGTTAATCAGCCTGGGATTGCTCTTGCCGTCGCAGGTTCTGCAGTACTTGCCGCACTGCGTGACGCGACGCGCCTTGCACCAGGATCACATCGCCCGCGTTGATGACCACGCGCGCCATACGCTCCAGTTCATCATCCGAGTGGCATTCGAGCGCTCGCGTTGCCGGCATGCCGGCCATCCGGGCTGCGGCGACCACTTCGTGCGCCCTGGGTCCGCTTGCCAACAGAACGTCCGCGCTGCAGACGGTGACAGCCGAAATCCCCAGCCGCTGGTAAAAGTCCAGGTCTTTGCTTCCGTCGTCGCCGAACGCCAGAACCCGTCGCCCCGCGACTTCCATGTCACGTAATAATCGCCAGGCATGTTGCAGCCCGTTCGGATCGTCGGAGGAAGCATCTTCCACCACGTCCACGCCATCCGTGTGCGTTACCGAGCAGGTCTCCTGACGGAGTACCGTTGCGCCTAACGCATCGGCAATTGCTCGGGGCCGATGCCCCAGCATCCTGCCAATCGCAAACGCAGCCATCGCTGCGGGCAGGTAGTGCCTGCCCCATACGGCCACTCGAATCGGCTCGCCTTCCACCACAAAGGAAAGCTGGCCGTTTCGCCACGATACATCACTGGCAACCAAGTCACAGTTCG
>JBJOLO010000178.1:0-13046 GCA_046045565.1 Planctomycetota bacterium
TGAGGATCAAGCAGCCGTTTGTTGGCAACTGATCCAGCGTGCTCTCAAGCCACCGTGCTGAATCATCGTCGTCACTTTCCGCGGCTGCTTCGGATTTTGCGAGGGAGTTAATAACGGCAAATCGCGGACGGCACAAGGTCGATTGTTTCAAGATTTCCGCGAGGCTCGACGCGGGGAATTCGCATACGACGGCGTCGTCCAGGCTGTCAGTGTTGAGCAGGTGCAGCATGGCGGAGAATTGCGGATCGCTCGCCCCGGCAGCAAGCGACATTTTGGGCGTGATTCCGCAGACGCTTTCCAAAAACTGAGCTGTTTCGGATTGCAAGGGAGTTCCTGAAACGACGATCACCTGACCGCAGAAATCCCGTCGCGCCGAATGGGCGGCCCGCTCCAACGCCTGCTTGGTGCAATCCACATCAATCGCAAATTTGCCCGCCCACGGTTCGACATGCCGACCGCTGACGACAATGCCCAGCGCGCCGCGTGCGAACGCTTCCTCCGCGAAAGGGCGTTGGCGTCCACCCAATTCCCAATAGACGTCGCCGGACCGCAGTTCATTCAGGTCTGCGATAATTCGTCCCACGGGTTCGAGTTCGCCACCGACAGGCGGCATCGCCCCCAATTTCAAACGGCCCTGGCAGGCCGCGGCCAGATCACGAATCGACCAAGTGTTCATGTTCATCCCACAATGCGCAAGTGACTTGTTGAGCGGACCGGAGGTTGCGCGGTCGTCGCACCTTGTTGATAAAGCAGCGTCCGCGTCATGTCGCGATCGCTCCACTTCAAACGTTTGCGGCCCACTAGCTGGAAATCGCGGTCGCCTTTTCCGAGGATTACCACCGAATCACCTCGACGAGCGTTGCGCAGCGCCCAGGCGATCGCCGTTTCCCGGTCAGGTATGATTTGGACCTTGGCCGGCTTGGCAATGCCGTCCAATAAGTCATGCATGATCTGCAGCGGTTCCTGTTCGCCAGGATTGTCGTTGGTCAGAACCAGCTGCTGGCTGTTCCGTTCCAGTGCCATGCCTAACTCCGCACGACGCACTGAATCCGAGGTGCCTTCCGCTCCGCAGACGCAGATCACACGCCCCGTCGTTACGCGACGAACTGTGCGGAGCGCGGCGGTTACGGCATCGGGCGATTGCGCTCCGTCGACATAAACCGAGTACGGCTGCCCGCAGCGGAGCATCTCCAACCGGCCCGGAACGTATTCGACCCGTTCAAGTCCTCGAGCGATCGATGCCAGGTCGTGGCCCAGCACCAATGCCACGGCAGCGGCCGCGAGACAATTGGAAACATGATGATCACCGATCATCTGAGTTCGAACCGGAATTGATTCCTGACCCGCATGCAGGATGAAGGTCTGTTCACTCGCATGACGCTCTACGATCGTTGCCGTCAAATCGGCCTCGCTGTTGATACCGTACGTCAATGCCGGTTGAGCCAGTTGAGGCAAAAGATCCGCGGTGAACGGATCGTCGGCATTGAGAATGGCGAAGCCCTCGGGCTTGAGCTGCTTCAGCAACGAAAGCTTCAGCCGGCGATAGTTCGCCATCGAATGATGCTCGGGCAGGTGATCCCGACGCAGGTTGGTGAGCACGTAGGCGTCGAGTTGAACGCCGGCGAGTCGTCGATCGGCCATCGCCTTGCTGGAAACCTCCAGCACGGCATGGCGGCAATGGTTGGAAACCATCCGACGAAGCCAATCGGCAAGTTCCGGTTGAACGGGGGTTGTTCGGCTGGATTCCGATTGACGAACGCCATCGCTGCAACCGACCGAACTGATCGCGCCTACCAGGTTCTGAGCGCGTTCCGCGGCATCACCACCCAGGATCGATGCGATCAGCATGCTGGTGACGGTCTTGCCGTTGCTGCCCGTGACGCCGATCGTCCGCATCTGACTGGTCGGATCGCCGGCCAGTGCTTGGCAGATGATCCCGTATGCGACGCGCGAATCACCGACGAGGCATTGCGGTACGCGGACCGGCAGGTAGCGCTCGACCACCACCGCGACCGCACCATTCTCAACCGCGGTCGTCGCCCAGTCGTGCGAATCGTCCTCGGCGCCGCAAATCGCGACGAACAGATCGCCGGGCTGGCAATCATCCGGCGAAGAACAGCAAGATCGAAATTCAATGTCATGGCTACCGAAGATGCGGGCTTCGGGCAGCAGTTGACGTAACGAAATACCGCCAGCGCGGTTCTGAGTCGAATGCATGGGCACAGGCCTCCTTGCCTGGAGCAGCATGCGGTCTGATTTTTGTGCGACTCGATTCCAAGCCGCCAGGCCAAATCCGTTTGGCCGTTGTGCTGACTGAATGACCGACTGCCGTCCCTCCGACAACAGGCAGGCTCTCAGCCAACGCTCGGAAGATTCTCTGGATTTCGCCCCGTGAGTCAAGGCGATTTTCTGGCGACAATCGCCAAGGCAGACGCTAGCAGCATCCGGCAACACGATGAGACAAACACCCGCAAACCATGAAAACTCTTGGTCGCCATGCGAGGAATTGGAGAATCCGTTTTGAGCCAGGCCGCTGGACAGGCTACGCGCTTTCCGCGGAGAATACCGCCATGGCTGCAACCGATTTCGATATTGTCGCTCTCGCGGAATACCTGCATTTGCGTCCCGAACAGGTCGCCAAGATGGCCGATCGCGGTCAACTGCCCGGCCGTCGTATCAGCGGCGAATGGCGTTTTTCGCTCGGTGATATTCATCATTGGCTGGAAGAACGGATCGGTGCTTCGGACGAGGAGCAATTGGTTGCGATCGAGTCGGCTTTCGAACGCAATCGGGACGTGTCGGATGAGGACGTGCGCGTCAGCGATCTGCTCACAACGGAAGCGATTGCGTTGCCGCTCGAGGCACGCACGCGCGTCTCGGTAATCTCGGAGATGATCTCCTTAGCTGGTAAGACGGGATGGTTATGGGATCCTGAGCGGATGGAGTCCGCCGTCAAGCAGCGTGAATCGCTGCACCCGACCGCACTGGACAATGGCGTGGCGCTCTTGCATCCTCGCCGGCCGCTCACTAGCATCCTCGCCCAGTCGTTTCTCGCTTTAGGACGCACCAATCGCGGAATCCCCTTCGGACACCCTCGAGGCGTACTCACGGACATTTTTTTCCTGATCGCTGCGACCGACGATCGGATTCACCTGCGAATCCTGGCTCGGCTCAGTCGCCTCGTCAGTCGCCCTGAGGTACTCGAAGAAATCCGCACGGCGAGCGATCCTCGAGAATTGCTGGATTGTCTTCGTCAACTCGAGCAGCAAACGTTGGATTCGTAATGCGGAAACGCATGCTCTACATCGGCGATCGCGATGCGCCCGAGTTCCGCGATGCAGCGGCGTGGCTCGAGTCGCATACCGAGTCGACCTTTCTTTCCAAGATTGATCGCCAACAACTGTTGGCCCGCGATCCCGATTGCGTCATCGTGGCGCAGTCGCGGCCCGCCACGTTCGACAGCACGCTCGTCGAATCGATCCACCGCCTGGTGCCGCTCGCCGCCACGGTCGCCTTGCTCGGCCCCTGGTGCGAAGGCGAGACGCGCACAGGCAAGCCGTGGCCGGGTTTTGTGCGAGTCTACTGGCACCAGTGGCGTCCTCGCTTTGAAACAATGTTCAAAGCCGAGGGGCGGTCGTCGCCTCTGCGACTGCCGCGCACCGCCAGTGACGTCGAGTTCCTGATGGCGTCATCAATCCCGATCAGCTCGTCGAGTCCGGGCAATACGAATTCACGCCTCGTGTGGCTCGAATGCGACCCTCGCCAAACAAACATGCTCGCGGAACTCGTTGCCAGCTTCGGACTGACCGCCAGGCCTTGCGATGACCTGCTCGAAACGAAGAGTTCGTCCGCGACGATGGTGATGGACGATCGGTCGATGAACGGGACATCGGTGTTATGGATTGATGCCCATCCGCGGGCAGGGGCGAGTCGAGCGGCGACGTTGATCGAGCGGCATCGGCCCGCGGCAACGGTGGTGACAGTCGACTTTCCGCGGCCGCAGGACATCGAAGCGTGGCGCAAGGCCGGCGCGACGATCGTGTTGGCTCGCCCGTGGTTGCTCGATGATTTGGCGTGGTGTCTCCACCACGCTGTCGAAGTGGAATCGCGATCGTCGCGGCGATTCGCGGCGTGAAGGATGCGATCAGCGCGATCAGTTGGCCGCGCGAGCTTGGCGTTCTTTCCAGCCACGAAGCAGAATCAAGAATGCGACGGCGTCATACACGGTGTGTACCAGCATCGGCACGAGAAGCGAATCGGTAATCAGCAACAGCCCGCCCAGGTAGAGCCCCATCAGCGTCGCAAGCACTGCGTAGGCGCGGGTAACCGTGTGTAATACGCCGAAGATCAGCGACCCGGCGACGAGTCCCAGCATCGTGCCAATCGCATCGGGGCGTGCCTGCTGGATTCCGTCTTGAATCAGTCCCCGGAACATCAGCTCTTCGGCGAATCCGGCACTCGCCGCCACCAACAGCAATTCGGCCGGATGAGATAGGGCAAAGAGTGGCAGGATTTGGCGATCAAGCCGTATTTCCAGCTCTTCACGCCAGGCCCCCGGCAATTTTGGGAATAGCAAAAGAAACCCTAGTGGCGGCAGCGATCCAACGAGCGACCATGCCAGGATCTTCGGCCATTCATCCGACAGCGAACCGAAGGTTCGATAGGGAGAAACGCCGAGAAACCATGCAATCACGCCGGCGACCACTGCCAGTCCGCACTCGAATCCAAACGCCGTCGGCGCCATGTTGGTTGGCGACTGTTTTTCCGGCACTGAATCAATCATGAAGAGATTTCCAAGGCTCAAGTTTGCCACCGCGCCTTGCTGCGTGGTTGACGCGTGGGGGTAGGGCCCGCGTCGGGCCGGGGCGTGCGGAGAACGCTTCGATACTTATGCAAAGCGGCTTCAACCCGTCCTGTGTTGGATCGCTAATGGAAATCGTATCGTCTATCATTGGCGGTGCGAACCCCATCGAAAACGGAACAACCGGCCATGCGTCACGTGTATTGGACTGCCCTGCTGCTTGTTCCGACCGTGTGGCTAGAGGCCGAAGAGCCTCGAGCCTTGCCTGTTTCCAAGCCGTCGCACGACGAAGGCTTGTCGTGGACACCCGGTGCTCACGAAAAAGCCGCTCACGACTCGCGTCCGGTCACCGCAAAGAGCGAGCTCGATCGCGAATCGATTGCCCGACTGGTGGCCGATTTGGATGCCCCTCGTTTCGATCGTCGCCATGCGGCCTACGAGCGTTTGCTTGAAATCGGTGATGCGGCGCTGCCCGCCTTGGCGGAGACGAACAAGAGCCGATCGGCCGAAGCACGGTTTCGTGCTCGCCGGATCATCGCCCTCGTTCACACCCGCAGCCTCACCAGCCAATTCGCGCAACTTTGCAGGTCAAGCGACGATCGACTGGATGTCGAGCGGGGCATGTGGTTGATCGCGCGGATTCTTGAGCCGACACTGGACCAGCGGTTCATCAGCGATGAATTGGATCGATGGGCGAAACGAGTTCAAGAGCGGCTCGGCACCGATCCGCCACGCCAGGCAAAGCCTGCCGAGGTGGCGAAGGCCTTTCAGGAGGTTTTGTTCGGCGACGACGGGCTGCGCGGAAACGTGGCGAATTATGATGCTCCGGAGAATAGCTCGATTGCTCATGTGCTGCGATCTCGAAAAGGCCTGCCCATTACGCTGTCCGA
The DNA here is from genome assembly GCA_046045565.1 of Planctomycetota bacterium. Taxonomy (GTDB): domain Bacteria; phylum Planctomycetota; class Planctomycetia; order Pirellulales; family Pirellulaceae; genus VGZA01. The sequence goes on from JBJOLO010000178.1 coordinate 5,692, forward strand.
AATCACGGTCGCCATCGCGAGGCGATTGGATCTACCTCTGGTCGGTGTGCCGACCCCGGGACGGTATCTCGTGAAATACGACGGTTCCCGGGCCCCCGACGCTGCCGGCGCTCCCCAGCCTGATCTGTACTTCAGTCCGTTCGAGCGGGGGTTGATTCTGGACTCGCAAGCGTGGAGGGATCGTTTTCCGGGCGTTGAGCCGGGCGACATCAAAACGGGAAATTCGCGAGATATTTTGCGACGCATGCTCGCGAATCTCGAAACCCATCTGGAACTCCATCGGCGACCCGAAGAAGCGGAGTTGGCCCTGCGGTGCCGGTTGCTGCTGGACGAGATTGTGACGGAGCCTTAACGGGGATTTCGTGGCCGTTGTGCATGCTGCAATGGCGAGGGAACGCCCGCAGGTCGCCAAGTGTCGCCCGGGGCGAGCTGAATCGCCGCCGCAGGCGAAATGCAGGCTTTTTTCTTTCGATCGCTCGCCGGCACGGCCGGCTGAACGTGCTATCACGGGCGGTTTCGCAAGGTGGCGTCCGGCCCCTTTCTTGACGGTCGAAAAACCGGCTGATAGACTTCGCCGGTTTATCGTTTGCCGGCCGTTTCGTACTGGGCCGGCAGCCTTCCAGCCCCGTTCAATCAGGCACTGTTCAAGTAGGGTAATTCAACGATGGCCAAGAAACCGGCGACCGCCGCGCGGACCAAGATGATTTATTGCTTCGGCAAGTCCAAATGTGATGCCAAGGGCGATATGAAGCCCTTGCTGGGCGGCAAGGGGGCGAATCTCGCCGCCATGACGCGGATCGGATTGCCGGTACCGCCGGGCTTCACGATCACCACTGAGATGTGCATCGGCTACTACACGTCGGGCAAGAAGTTTCCCGCCGGTCTGATGGAGGAAGTTGCCAAGTCGATCGGGTGGCTCGAAAAAGAAACCGGCAAGAAGTTCGGCGACCCGAAGAATCCGCTGCTGGTCTCGGTTCGTTCGGGCGCTCGGGATTCGATGCCCGGTATGATGGACACGATCCTCAACCTGGGTTTGAACGATGCGACGACCCAAGGTCTCAAGGCCGCCACCAATAACGGCCGATTCGCATGGGACTCCTACCGCCGCTTCGTGCAGATGTATGGCGACGTGGTGATGGGTGTGCAAAAGCGGCACGAAAACGAACACGAACCGTTCGACGAGGTGATGGACGGGCTGAAGCACGAGTTGCAAGTCAAGGAAGACACCGACCTCAGCGAAGCCGACTTGCAGGAACTCGTCAAGCGATTCAAGCGGCTCATCAAGGAGCGAACGGGCAAAGAATTCCCTGCCGATCCGATGAAGCAGTTGGAAGGTGCGATCGGCGCGGTTTTTGGATCGTGGATGAACGAGCGGGCGATCATCTACCGCCAGAAGTATCGCATTCCGGACGATTGGGGCACGGCGGTGAACGTGCAAAGCATGGTCTTCGGGAACATGGGCAGCGACAGTGCGACGGGTGTTGCGTTTACGCGCGATCCGGCGACGGGCGAGAACGTGTTCTGGGGCGAGTACCTGGTCAACGCGCAAGGCGAAGACGTAGTCGCGGGTGTGCGAACGCCGAACCGTATCGCCGAGATGGCCAAAGATCCGATCATCGGACCGGCGTACAAGGAATTGGTTGAGGTTCGCAAGGCGCTGGAGAAGAATTTCGGCGATGTGCAGGACTTTGAGTTCACCATCGAGCGGAAGAAGCTGTACATGTTGCAGACGCGTAACGGCAAGCGCACGGCGCTGGCCTACGTCCGCATCGCCCATGACATGGTGAAAGAGCGTCTGATGACGCCGGAGCACGCGATTGCGTCGGGCGATCCCGAGGCGTTGAATCAACTGCTGCAGCCGGTTTTCGATCGCAAGGCGTACGACGATGCCAAGAAGAAGGGTCGCCTGATGGCGACCGGTTTGGCAGCGGGGCCGGGCGCGGCATCGGGGCGCGTGGTGTTCACGGCGGCAAAGGCCGAGGAATTGGCGAGAAAGCACGAGCACGTTGTGCTGGCTCGCATTGAAACCAGCCCGGAAGATCTGCGAGGCATGATCGCGTCGGACGGGATTCTGACATGCCGCGGCGGCGTTTCGAGTCACGCGGCGCTCGTCGCGCGTCAAATGGGCAAAGTCTGCGTGGCCGGTGCGGGCGATATCCACATCGACTACAAGACCGGCAAATTGACCTGCAACGGCGTTACGCTGAAAGAAGGCGACCCGATCAGCATCAATGGTTCGACCGGCGAGGTGTTCCATGGTTTGATCGAGACCGCCGACAGCGAACTCAAGCAGGTGCTCATCACAAAGCAACTCAAGCCTGCCGACAGCAAGTTGTATCAGTACTACAACTTCATCATGAAGCTGGCTGACAAGTACCGAAAGCTTGGCATCCGCACCAATGCGGACCAGCCCGATCAGGTGGAGAACGCGATTGCGTTCGGCGCCGAAGGCATTGGGTTGTGCCGAACCGAGCACATGTTCTTCGAGGGCGACCGCATCATTGCGGTGCGAAAGATGATCCTCGCGGAAAGCGCCGAGGAGCGCAAGGCAGCGATCGATGAATTGCTGCCGCTGCAGCAGGGTGACTTTGAGGGTATTTTCCGGGCGCTCGATGGTCGACCGGCGTGCATCCGGTTGCTCGATCCACCCTTGCACGAATTCCTGCCGCAGCACGACAATCCCAAGGGCCAGCAGGAAGTCGCGTCACAACTGAAAGTGCCGGTGGCGAAGGTCACGGAGCGGGTGCACGAACTCCATGAGTTCAACCCGATGCTCGGTTTCCGCGGCTGCCGGTTGGGCATCAGCTATCCGGAAATCTCGGAGATGCAAGCTCGCGCGATCTTCCAGGCCGCAGCCCAGGTGCTGAAGGAAGGCATCAAGGTGAAGCCGGAAGTCATGATTCCGCTCGTCGGCTTCAAGCGGGAACTCGATCTGCAGGTCGAGATTGTCCATCGCGTGGCTGCCGAGGTCATGAAGAAGACCGGCAAGAAGTTTGCCTACCAGGTCGGAACGATGATCGAGGTGCCTCGTGGCGCCCTGACGGCCAACGAGATTGCGGAGACGGCCGAGTTCTTCTCGTTCGGTACGAACGATTTGACGCAAACCTGTCTCGGCATGAGCCGCGATGATTCCGGCTCATTCCTGCCGGCGTATCAGGCGTCGGAAATCATCAAGACGAATCCGTTCGCGTCGATCGACGTCGGCGGCGTCGGTCAATTGATGCGGATCGCGGTGGAGAAAGGTCGATCCATCCGCGAAGACCTGAAGTGCGGCATCTGCGGCGAGCACGGTGGCGACCCGTCCTCGATCCAGTTCTGCCACTCGGTCGGTTTGAACTACGTGAGCTGCTCACCGTTCCGCGTTCCGATCGCCCGCCTAGCAGCCGCTCAGGCAACCCTGAAGCGGATTGACTAACGGAACGCCCTGGCGTCCACGTCCGCAGTGGATCGCAAGGAAAGATCGTTAAAAAAAGCCGGGAGCGAAGTTCGCCTCCCGGCTTTTTTACGCGCCAGGTCTGGAATGCCTACTTCGATTCCAAGCGGCTGGCGATGGCTTCCACCACACCCAGGCTGTCGAGTGCCTCGAAAATGCCTCGCTGGGTTTCCATAAAAATCGCCCGCCAGAGCTGATGCTCGTTCACGCTGACCACGCCCTCGGATTGAGCCAGGACAATCGAATGCTCCAGGATGCGTCGAGTCGTCGGGCTCCATCCCACCGCGGGAAGTTGAGTGGCAGGTAATTCTTTCGGCCGGATCATTCGGAGCAAGGCGAGGCACAACCGTTCGCTCGACAGTCCGCAGTCGGCCAGTGCGGACCGAACCAATTCCGTGCGTTGGCTCAACAGTCCCACCATGAGGTGGACCGATCGTACTTCGAGGTAGCCCTGAACCAGCGCGTAGTCGCGGGCCATTGCCAGGGCTTCCTGGACGGTTGCGTCGAACGGTTGAATTGTCCGATCGTCGGAAAGCTTGGCTGTATGGCTCTCGGGTATTTCGTTCATACCGTTGCATTCGAGCAAAAGGTCAGTCACGTTCCACGACTGGCAGCACATGCTGCCGGCCCATCTTCCGCCGTCGTCTAAGATAGCGAACGAGACCGTCGAAACGTGCCAACGATCTTGCGTCGTGCGGCGATCGGGCCTTTGAGAGTCACCGGGATCGCGTAAACGTTTCCCGCTTTCGGCAGGCCCTCCCGCTTTCGTTAGGATTGCGCCCAGGCTTCAAGCATCTGAATTTGTCGGATGAAATCATGCTGCTGTGTCCCCAGCGGACTCTTGAAAAAGCTTGCGAGAAACGTCAGCAAGCCTCGATCGCCCCGTCGATGGGCACAGTCGGTAAAGCGGACCAGGTCAATAACCAGAGGCGCTGCCAGCAGGGAGTCACAGCCTTGCCACGTGAACTGCATCACCATGGGGGTTCCAAGGAACCCTCGGAAGTGAATGTGGTCCCAAGCCGTCTTCCAATCGCCGAGGCTCTCGATGTATTCGATGCTGACCAGGGTTTGGGGGCTGTACCCCAGAATCTGGTGCAACAACCGATCTTTGCTGCGGACCTTCGTTTTCTTGTTTTCGGGGTCGTCCAGGACTTTTCCGTCCATGTTCCCGAAGATGTTATGCCCCACCCAGCTCATGACTTCCAAATTCCGATGGGCAAACATCGGTGCCAGGACGCTCTTGAGCAGTGTTTCGCCGGTCTTGCCGTCGTGGCCCATATGGCACGTGTCGCGTTCGATCGCCAGTTCGCAGATGGCGCTCGGTGCGGAGCCGACGGAAGGCGTGAAGTTGACGTAGGGATAGCCGAGATCCAGGCACGCGATCGCGTAGACGGAGCTGGCCGGGAGCGGGAATTTACGCGCGGAGCGGTCGAGGAGTTTCTCGAGGTCCTTCCATCGCGGTGGCAAGTGTTCGACATCGCAGGGAGGCTCGGTAGACGCGAGATTGACAACGACCAATTGATCGAGGTGCTGCGATTTGACAAAGCTCTTCAGGTCGCATTGAATCCGTTCAATGGCCTGTCGCGGCGTTTCCACGCGATTGCGCAGTTGAGGCGTTGCAAATTTTTCGATCGTCGCGCCGACGTTCAGGATTGTCCCCGGCACGATTTGCTTGTCGATTTTGTCGAGGTCTGCGCGGCATCGCGCGATCAGGTTGGCATCGAGCGCCCGGCTCTGCTCGTGCAACTTCATCGCCTCGTCATATAAACTCACCGGCCTGATCTCGTGACCGCCGATGACGATTTCTTTCCAATCGGCCAAGTTGAGCTGATCAAACGCCGGCAGTTGACTCACCAGTCCGACGTTGCCCGTCAAGCCTTTGCGCAGCGCGGTGAGCCCCATGATTACCGTGGTTGCGACACCGCCTTTCGCACCGATTAACCAAACTCCAAGTCGTCGCTTTGCCATCAATCTAATCCACTGCTGATGTTAACTTGCTGAAATATCCCACCCGTTACGAAACTCGCCTCGGCACCGCTTTTTGCCAATGCTGCGGCACGGGACCAGCCCGCGTGTTTGCCCCTCGCACCTTCACCGTGCACCTGTGCCGCGGACTTTTCCCCACGTCTCATGCCGCGCCTTTCGCCCTGCTCGATGCGATCGGCACGCACGGGCGAAACCCTGCGTGTGATCAGCGATCCGGATTAACGCGACGATGGCTGCGAATTCGAGTCTTCGACCAGTCAGCGGGGGAAGATCGAATCACGTGGCACTCGCGTGAGTGCGCGACATCGGCGGATTTAGGCGGGTTGTTTTCAGCGGGGTTGCCCCGGACTCGGTCTCGGAATCCGATCCACCGACCAAGCTCGGTTTGCACGCTCTGTTTGCGAGTTCGCAACGCGGTACATCGAGCCTTGTCCCAGGCCTCCCTGGTCCCTTGACCCGGGGAGCAAATTCACGAAGATATTCTCCCATGCGGTCAGGTGGACCGCAAGCCTTCCGAAGATACTCCTCGAGATGTCGCACTCCGCTGGCGGGGCGCACGCCGCGGAGGTGTTTCGGACCTATTCTTTTGTCGAGAAGAACCGTCTCATGTTTGAAACTCTGTCGATGGCCCCTCCCGATGCGATTTTGGGATTGGGGGAAGCGTTCAAGAACGATTCGAATCCGCGCAAGGTGAACCTGAGTGTCGGCGTGTACAAAGATGCCAAAGGCAATACGCCGGTGCTGCGCTGCGTGAAGAAGGCGGAGCGAAAGCTGCTCGAACAGGAGACCAACAAAAGCTACTTGTCGATCGAGGGAGCCGCGGCCTACGGGGCGGCGGTCCGCGAGTTACTGTTTGGTGCGGGGCACGAGATCTTAACCAGCGGACGGGCTGTCACGGCACAAACGCCCGGAGGCACCGGCGGCCTGCGAGTCGCCGCGGACTTCATTGCCAGAAAATTCCCCGGTCGTCGTGTTTGGTTTAGCAAACCGACTTGGGACAACCACTTGAATATTTTCTCCACGGCCGGACTGCAAGTCGAAACGTATCCGTACATCGACGGCACCGGCCGGAAGCTTGACTTCGACGCCATGCTCGGCCAGTTAAAGCAAGTACCTGAGGGAGACGTGGTGCTGCTGCATGCCTGCTGCCACAATCCGACCGGCATCGATCCGACATTGGACCAATGGAGGCAAATCAGCGAGGTCGTCCATCAGCGTCATCTGCTTCCGCTCGTCGATTTCGCGTACCAAGGCTTCGGCGGCACGCTGGATCAAGATGCACAAGGCCTCCGCGTGTTGGCTCAGCCCGGAAAAGAACTGTTGATTTGCAGTTCGTTCTCCAAGAACTTCGGGCTGTATAACGAACGTGTCGGTGCGCTGACGCTGGTCGCCCAGGACCGCGATGCCGCACAGGTTGCGCTCAGCCATGTTCGCATTTGCATTCGCGTGAATTATTCCAATCCGCCCAGCCACGGAGCGGCCGTCGTTTCGCTGATCCTCGGCGATGCCGAATTGCGGAAAGAGTGGGAGGTGGAGCTTGCCGAGATGCGGGATCGCATCGCTTCCATGCGGCAAAAGTTTGTCGCCAGAATGAAGTCCAAGGCCCCGCAGCACGATTTTTCGTTCATCGCCCAGCAACGTGGAATGTTCTCGTTCTCCGGCCTGAAACCGATGCAAGTCGACGAGTTGCGAACGAAGCACTCGTTGTACATCGTTGTCAATGGCGGCCGCATCAATGTCGCGGGCATGACGGAGGATAACCTCGAGCAGATCTGCGATGCGATTGCCTCGGTGCTCTAGTCGATTCGCTTTCGATGCTCCGCTTTCGATGCTTCAGTTTCGACGTTCTAGCGATTCCGCGTTTCCATCGTCGGCTCCATGACGAAGGTGCCTTGGTAACGCATTCATCGCTACGCATTCAACGCTACGGATTCAG
>JBJOLO010000201.1:0-13336 GCA_046045565.1 Planctomycetota bacterium
CGGGAATGGATGCGTGGCGACTCACCTTCTGGACCGCTGGACTCATGGGCTTGGTTTGGGTCGGCCTGTTCTACTACTGGTTCCGCGACCATCCATCCGAGAAACCTTCGGTGAACAAGGCCGAGCTTGCCATGATCACGCGTGGGAATCCACCCGAGGTGCGAGGCCACAGCATGGAATCGCATCTCTGGGGAAAACTGTTTTTCAACCGCAGCCTACTCGCGCTGGGAGTTCTCTATCTCTTCGGAAGTTTCGGATGGTCGTTTTTTGCGAGTTGGATGCCGAAATACGTCGAGACGGTGGTGATGGCGAAACAAGAAGCCAAACCGGAGGGCGACAAGTCGACGCCATCTGCTCCCGCAGCGGACGAGAAGACGAGCTGGCTTTCGCCGGAGGTGCGATCGGAGTGGATGTCGGCCGCCCCACACTTCTGTGGCGGCATTGCTTGCTTGATCGGCGGAATCCTTTGCAGCCGTCTCGTGGCGAAAACGGGCGATCGACGCCGAGGACGCGCGATCTTTCCCGTCTGCGGATATGTCACCGCCGCGCTGGCGATGTATTGCGTTCCGTTCGTCAAGTCTCCGCTGCAGGCCACCCTGCTCATCTGCCTCGCCGAGGCGGCACACGACTTCGGACAAGGTGCAAACTGGGCGTCGATCGTTGACATTGGCGGAAAGTACGCGGGCGTTGCGGCCGGTATGATCAACACCATCGGGAACATGGGCAACGCATTCCAACCGTACATCGGTGCCAGGATTATTGAAAAGTACGGCTGGAATCAGATGTTTCTCGTTTACAGCGTTGCCTTCCTCGTCGCAGCATCGATGTGGACGATGATCGATCCGCGGAAAACCTTTTACGGGGAACCGGTCGAACTTCCGCACTAGGGTCGGTCGATAAGACAGGAGAGGCGGTCGGCCATTGGAATTGACGCACCCTTGTGTGTCTTGATTACAATATGATCGTTGTATTCCTCCTCGAGGCGGCATCGACGACTTGACGGCGCTGACGAATTCAGATGGCAGGTAGAGCATGATCTCCATTCGCTCCCGTAGTTCCCGACTTTGTGACGGCGTATCGCGTCGCGAGGTGCTGCAGATCGGCGGACTGGGTGCCATGGGCCTGACGCTTGGACAATTGCTCCACCCCACGCCGGCAACGGCGGCGATTCCCGGACATGTTCAGTCTAGCGGCGGTCGCGCGAAATCGTGCATCGTTCTGTTCTTGATGGGCGGTCCGCCGCAGCATTCCACCTGGGATCCCAAGCCGGAAGCTCCAGCCGAAGTGCGTGGAGAGATCGGCTCGATTCCCACTTCGGTGTCCGGCGTGCAATTTGGCGAGCTCATGCCAAAGCTCGCGAGGCAAGCGCATCAGCTTGCCATTCTGCGTGCCGTGTCCACCAATGACAACGCGCACTCGTCGAGCGGCTACTACATGCTGACGGGGCATCCGCATCAGCCAATGAATGCGGAGAATGCGAACCCGGGTGCACCGAACAACTGGCCGTATTTGGGCGCGGTGGTGCAACGATTGACCGAATCACCCGGACGCTTGCCCGACTGCGTGCGCTTGCCGATGCACATCTTCAACACCGACGGGTCGATCTGGCCGGGACAGGATTCAGGATTCCTGGGCCGGACATCGAACCCCTGGCTCTTCCGCTGCGAACCAGGCTCGGCGAATTACAAGATTCCTGAATTCACGTTGCCGGTTGAAGTACCTGCAGATCGACTCACGGGCCGGCACTCGCTGCTGCATGAATTCAATCGCAGTCTGGACGCGACGCATTCGAGCGGTGTTCTGCAAGGCCACAACGGCACGGTGCAGCGAGCATTCGATTTACTGAGTTCGGCACCGGCGCGACAAGCATTCGCCCTGGAAAAAGAGTCACCCGAAACGCGCGATCGTTATGGTCAGACGCAATTCGGTCAGAGCTGCCTGTTAGCCCGTCGTCTTGTGGAAGCGGGCGTACGGTTGGTACATGTGAACTGGTTTCGCGGCCCCGACGAACCGACAAACGCTCCGTGCTGGGATTCGCACGCGGGCGAGACGAAGCGACTCAAGGAAGTGCTCATACCTCCAACCGACCAGGCTTTCTCGGCATTGCTGGAAGACCTGACGGCACGCGGGCTGTTGGACGAAACGCTGGTTGTCTGCATGGCCGAATTTGGCAGGACGCCGCGATTCAATGGAGCAGCCGGTCGAGATCACTGGGGCCCGGTGTTTTCCATCGCAATGGCGGGCGGAGGCATTCGCGGCGGGATCGTCCACGGCGCATCGGATCGGTTAGGCGCCTACCCCAAAGATGGACTCGTTCGCCCTGAAGATATCACCGCGACGATTTTTCACTGCCTTGGCTACTCCCCTCACTCCACCTTCCGCGATCTTCAGGGTCGAGACCTTTCGGTAAGCCATGGCGAAGTGATCCGCGCCATCCTTTAGCTTTCCGCGAACTCAAGCAGGCTTATGTCATGTGTGATGCCGGTTTCGGTCTGGTCGAGCGACGCGTTTCATACGGCGTGATCCTCGTCGCAATTCTCTGCGGCCTTTTGATCGTGACGGGTCGCGCTCACGCAGCCGAACTTGCCGGCACGCGACCCAACATTGTCTTCATCATCAGCGATGATCAAGGCTACGGCGATCTCGGCGGGCACGGCAATCCGATTCTCAAGACGCCGAACCTCGATCGGCTGGCGGAAGGCAGCGTGCGATTCGTCGACTTCCAGGTCAGCCCGACCTGCAGTCCGACGCGCGCGAGTTTGATGACGGGGCGGCACGAGTTCCGCAGCGGCGTTACGCATACGATCCATGAGCGCGAGCGGCTCGCTCTTCAAGCCACCACCGTCGTGCAATTGCTTCGCGAAGCAAACTATTCCACCGGCATCTTCGGTAAGTGGCATCTTGGCGACGAGGCGGAGTACCTGCCGGACCGCCGCGGATTCCAAGAAGTCTTTATTCACGGTGCGGGAGGGATCGGACAGTCGTATCCAGGCTCGTGCGGCGATGCGCCCGGGAACGGTTATTTTGATCCGGTCATCCTGCATAACGGCGTGTTTGAACAAACACACGGCTACTGCACCGACGTCTTCTTCTCCCAGGCGATGGACTGGATCTGCACTCGTCCGAAGGACCAACCGTTCTTTGCCTACATCAGCTTGAACGCGCCTCACATGCCCTTGCATGTGCCGCCGGGCTACGCCGATCTGTATCGCGACAAGGTGTATAGCGACAAGGCCCCCTCCGAGAATGTGGCGAAGTTCTTCGGCATGATTTCGAACATCGACGATAACGTCGGACGGCTGATGCGCCGCTTAACCGCCGAAGGCCTCGATCGCAACACGCTGGTTATCTACATGAATGACAATGGCGGCACCGTGGGTACGCCGATCCATAATGCAGGCATGCGCGGTGCGAAAGTCACTCCGCATTGGGGTGGCGTTCGCGGGATGTCCTTTTGGCATTGGCCGGGCAAACTCCAACCCGCTGATGTCAGCTCGCTGACCGCCCACATCGATCTTTTTCCCACGCTGGCGTCCCTGTGCGGAGCGAATATCCCCGCAGAGGTGGCGGGCAAACTCGAGGGCTTCAGCCTGCTGCCGCTGCTTGAGAATCCGCAGGCTTCCTGGCACGACGATCGAAAGCTTGTCACGCATGTTGGACGCTGGGAGGTGGGAGCACCCCCGGAGAAACTCGGCCCATGCAGCGTGCGCTGGCGACAGTATCTGATGGTGCGCGAAAAAAACCGTTGGTCGCTCTACGACCTCCGCAATGATCCGGGTGAGCAGCACGATCTGGCCGGCTCGCAGCCTGAAGTCGTCGAAATGCTTTCGCGTTACTACGACCAATGGTGGTCCGATACCGAACCGCAACTGGTGAACGAATCGGCGCACAAGACGGCACCAAAATACAATTCCTTTCATGAGCGGTATTGGAAACAGTACCGTGGGCCTGGGCCGAACCGCACTCCGCCGCCAACGGGTTTTCCTCTGACGGACGTGAAATAGCGGCCAAATCGCCGTGCTCTGCTCGATATCCATGCCCGCTCCGCATGCCATGTCCACTGCGAATAGCCGGATTCACGTTGGTCTGGTATCCGGATCGAAGATGGGTACAATGAGCCTCCGCAGGGAAGACGGGGCGAAATCTCGGGCGTTTGTGCTCGCACGACGGTGTTTGAGGCGCCACGCTCTCCAAGCCTGTCTCCGATCCCGTACCGTCATCATCCATACCGAGAAGAATCCGATCCGTACCGCAGTCGGATCAGCACCAGAAGCCGATCCATACAAGAACCGGAAGCATGGCCAAAAATAACGCTGACCAGGAAGTCGTCATCGATTTGCGTTCGCCAGGAACGGCGGCCATGTTGGCATGGCTCATTCCCGGCGCGGGGCACTTGTACCAGCGTCGCACGGGCAAAGGGATCTTGTTCATGGTGTGTATTCTGGCCACCTATTTCTTTGGCCTCGCCATGGGGGACGGTCGTGTCGTGTACGCTTCCTTCCGCAAGAACGACATTCGCTGGCAGTATGTTTGCCAGATCGGCGTTGGTCTGCCGGCCTTGCCAGCCTTGATTCAGAGCGAGAAGGTGATTCGCGAGGGCAAGGAGCCACCGTTTGGCAAGTTTATGGCTCCACCGCGTGATGTCGACTTAAATCAAGCAGACGAGCTTTCGAAATGGCATCTCGACCTCAAGTGGAAATTCGAGATGGCGACGCTGTACACGATGATTGCGGGGCTGTTGAACATCCTGGCGATTTACGATGCCTATGCGGGCCCGATGGTCTCCGTGGCAGATGATCGCAATCGTTCGGACGGCCGGGACGACAAGGCTGCCGCTGCCACCGAAACGAAATCAACGAAGTAGGATCCAACACAACTCGATTTGAAAGCACCCCGCTTCAAGGCCCGATCGATGGATCTGTTGTTTGCCGATATTGGAAAGAATCAGCTTTGGCATCTATTTCCGTTGCTGATTGTCATCAGCCTGGTGTACGGTGCCACGCGTCACGAACTGGCGGGCCCCATTCTTGCGAACGCGATTCGATTTGGCGTGTGGATGCTCGGCTTTATCGCCGTTGTTTTTGTTGTCTTGCTGCTGATCTCCATCAGTTTGTAGACCGGAAGCGGCAGACTTCGCTGCAGGCCGTCCACTCGTTTTTCACTGGCGAATTGCCCGGGCGCGAAGTATAGGGGAAGGTACGTTCCATTTGATCGTTCCCGGAATCGACGAGCATTCCCAATGCAGTGCGTGCGTCCGAGGTTTGGAATTCTTGCGTGGAGGCAGCGGGTCCGCGGTTGGCTCCGACACAGCGGTCATCGTGGCCTTGTGTTTTTGGCTGCGGTGGCGATTTTTAGTGCCGCGTTGAATTCGCTGGTCACAATCGACGCCTGCGGCAACGACAAGGAGGCTACGACTGCCACTTCAGATCGCATCGTGGATGCATGGAGAGAGAGTCTACCCGCCGACGCCAGCGTCCTCGGCACACTCGACTTTAATCGCTATTGGAAAGAGTCGCGTGCCGTTGATGACTGGGCGGCGAAGCTTGCCTGGGAGAACGCTGCGGAGAAGCCTGAGGAACGGGTAGGGCAAATCCGCCAGTTAATCGACGCGAAACAACAAGTCGATCGCAAGCTGGAGGAAGTGCTCGCCTGGCGCGGCGGCATGGCCCAGTTCGATCGCAACGCCATTCGCCGCTATTTGCTGGTAGCGTCACAGTTGATCGACCTGAGCGGGCGTCTTCGTTATTCTTTGCGCGATGCACTCGAGCAGGCATCCTACGAGTTTTCTGAGAGTCCGCAATCACTCGAGGAGTTGGTGGCAATCGCAGGAAAAGATCGTATCGAAATCGCGGCCGATGTTTTTGCGTACATGCTGGAGGATCCGGCGGCTAACAGTGGCGTACAGCCCTTCCCGCTGGCCACCAAACGTCGCGTCGTGGCGTTAATCCGCGAATCGGGTTTACACTCACTCTTGCCGGATCTTGTCAACGCGATTGAGGCGCCGGGCACTCCGGTCGAATTGAAACTCGATTTGATCGAAGCCATTCGTGGAATCGGCTTGCCGCAGACCTTGCCGCCTCGCTCCGACCCCGCGGAGTCTGCACCTGTCATCACAGCGAAAGGACTTCACGCCGTCCTGCAGCAGATCAAGCCGGATTCGCTCGAAGCGGATGACCAAATGCGGTGGCGATCGTTGGACAAGTGGCTGAGCAGTTGGAGTGAGCGCGGCGTCACGGACGAAACGTATCGTTATGGCAAGTCGGACGTTCGCGCGGGCGATTGGATCCTGATGAGAAATCCATCGCCTTACAATCGATTCACGAGCCACCGTCCGGGTCTGTTTACGCACGTCGGAATGGTGACGGTTCAGCAAGGCTCTGACGGGCTGCGGCGGTTCGTCGTCGTTGATCTTCCCGAACGGGGTGATCGGATTCCCGCAACGAATGTCGAGCGATTCCTTGAACGAACACTGCATTACGCCGTTTTGCGTCACCCGGACTCCCATGTTGCCGCAAAGCTCGGCGAAGTCGCTCAGACCGTCATCGGCAACGAATCGCTCTTCGATCTGCAGTTTCAAACCAACCGCGTCGAAGCGATGCGCGGCAAGCCGCTCAAGAGCGCCTTAATCCACACCTATTGCGCGGGACTGCTGCTGCTCGCGGCGCAGGAGACCGACGCACCGGTCACCGATTTCTTTCCTGTGCGAGAGGGCCCTGCTGAAGGACGCTGCATTCCCAATCTCAAAAAACTTGGGTTGGCGATCGGCGACAATTTTGTTTCACCAACCAGCGCACTCTTCTCGTCCAAACTCGAAATCGTCGGGCGTTGCGAACCGATGTATGAGCCCGAGCGGGAGATCCGTGAGGCAATCTTTGATTACTTCGCCAACTCGATGGTCGACCGCGACTTGGTGCCGGCACCCAGCCTGACGCAATCGATTCGCTCGCAGGTAGCCGGCGCTTCGAGAACCAATCCTTGGCTTGCACGTGCCATGGCGAAAGCGAATCGGGTCCACGAGCGAACCGATCTGGAGTCCGCCGCCAAGGCTGCGGCTGTGGTCGAGACACTTGATCAGATCGTGGAACAGGCCAGCAACGATTTCATCGGCGCCAGATTGGCGGTGACGGCAGACCCTGCCGAGCGTCCTCGGGATCCCGTCGAAGCAAAACAGTTCGATCGACTGCGGGCCCGACATGCCTCTTTGGTGCAACGTTTCGCAAAAGAAGAACTGTCTCCCCGTGTTCTGCGAATCGAACTGGTGGCGTATTATACGCGAGATGGAATGCGTCAGATTGACGAACGCTTTTTCGGATCGAGTCGTCCAACCAGGTCTCCCTAATGACCGTCGCGGAACACGAAGAGCATCCGATCGCTGAACAACTGCGGCGATTGTCATCCACCGATCCTCTCTACGCCGTTTCGTTTGTCGACGTCTTCTTGCGCGCGGCAGTGCAGGTTGGCGCAAGCGACTTGCATCTTCAACCAACCTGTGAAGGCTTGGATCTGCAGTGGCGATTGGACGGGATGCTCCACCGCATCGGAACCTTCGCGTCAGGTACGAGCTCCGATATCGTGACGCGATTGAAGGTGTTGGCCGATCTGTTGACCTATCGCACTGACGCACCGCAGGAGGGGCGAATCCGGAATCCCTCATGGTCCAGCGAAATGAGGGTCAGCACCTACCCGACGTTATTCGGCGAGCGCGCGGTCGTGCGGATTTTTTCCGCACCGAATCAATTGCTGTATCCTCGCGAGTTGGGACTTCCCGATGAGACGCTAAACGACTGGAACAAGTTCCTGTCCCAATCTTCGGGAGTGCTGGTCGTCTCGGGGCCGGCAGGCAGTGGAAAGACCACGACGGCATACGCTTCGCTGCGGGAATTGCTGCGTGTGCCGCAAGGGGTCCGAAGCATCCTGACGATTGAAGATCCTATCGAGGTTCCCTTACCTGGAGCAGCCCAAGCGCAGGTGAGCCCGACCTTTAGCTTAGCGACGGCCCTGCGATCGGCACTGCGACAGGACCCCGAAGTCCTGCTGGTAGGCGAGATCCGGGATCCGGATGTGGCGCGAGGCGTTTTTAATGCGGCGCTAACGGGCCATCTGGTTCTGAGTACGCTGCACGCCGGCTCGGCTGCACAAGCAGTTTGCCGGCTCGCCGACATGGGAATCGAACCCTATCTGATGCACAGCGGTTTGCGTGCGGTCCTGAATCAGCGGCTTGCCAGACGATTGTGTCGCTGCGCACGGGAAACCTCGGATTTGCGAGAACTGCTCGGACTGCCCGTATCGAGCGCACGCATTGCCGTCGGCTGTCAGGACTGCCAACAAACCGGCTATGCAGGTCGTGTGCTGATCACCGAATTCTTGATCCTGGATTCAAACTCCGTTTCCAGAACGGCGATCCCTCTGCCCGATCGGGAATGGGACGCCGCTTCTCTGGAACGCCGTGCGGTGCAGGCCGGTATGATCCCGCTTCGCCAGCGCGGCATCGGCCTCGTCGCGGATGGAACCACGAGTCCTGTCGAATTCCATCGCGTTCTCGGCGATGCCGGACTTGTCGTCGATTGACGACCCCTGTTGCTCAGCCGCATCATTCGTTGCGATTGAGCAACACGGCTTCACCGCGATGTTCCGCCGTGAAAAAGCCGTGGTGAGGCCCGATCTGCCACCCCTCTGCCACGCAAGAGACTTGCTAAACCGCATCGTACAGAGGGATTACGATACTTCGAGAAACCTCCGCGTCGGGCGTCACGCTACCCGTGTAACCAGCCGCAGAGTCTTGTGGCATGGTAGCTGCATTCGTTGGCAAGTACACCCCAACGCTCCAAGCGGACAACCCGCGCCAGACGGCCCCTGGATGATGCACCCTCGTCCAGGGGCCATTCTTTTTTTGCTGCCACGTTGAGGTTCAGTCCGTGGATAACTTGTGAAACGTTTCGTAATGGTCGGGCGTGTAATACCACTCGTTGGATTGGCCGCGCACGATTCGCTGCGGGCCCGGCCCCTTTAAGCCCCGGGTCGGGTGGACGAATTCCCGGTAATAACCCCGCTGACGCTCGGGCAACCTCTTTTCTCGATTCTGAAATACGGTTCCGTCGTTGGGAAAATCGAGTCGTTCGCCGTCCCGAATGCGACGCACCGTTTCGGTAAGATCCACATCGCCACGAAAAACAACTCGCTTTTCGAGATCGCGGATAGTCATCCCCGGCACGACGATCGACTTGCCGCTATCGGCAACGGTTTCAGCTCGCGGTGTCAGATCTGCATCGCCGGCGACCGGTGAACTTTTTTTCGTTGCGTTTGATTCGGTCTTGCGTGCGGCCTGCGATGAGTGAGCGTCTGCCTGCGAAGCCTCCTTGTTCGCAGTCTCGGAATTGGTCGAGGTCGATACGGGTCGGCCTTTGCGCAATCGTTCCGCAGCAGGATCGGGCGGGAAAAAGATATAGTGTCCGATCATCACCGCCGCAACGATGACGACGAGCACGGCTCGTTTCCATGTGTTTCGCTGATCGCCCGACTTGGATTTGAACACGTTCATCGTTGATTCCACGTGGTGTCACCTGATGTCACGTGGTAGGGATCGCCGTGACGATGCGAGTACGTCAACGGGCTACGGCGAATTCACTATCGTTTCCAGCAGCCGTTGCTTTTCGCGTTCCAGCGCGAGCGGTTCATAGGTCGAGAATGCACTGAGCACCGACCCTTTCGCCTTGACCTCGGTCGTCTCACCTTTGGGATTCGACTTCTTGAGCCGTTGCTCTTGAGCTTCGTTGGCTCGCAGTTTCTTCTGTAGTGACTCGAAGGCGTTGCTTTTTCGCTCCAATTCATTCGCCGCGTCGGCTTGAATTCCGGCTGCCTGCTGTTGGAGTTGCTGGCGTTGGGCGGCGATGCCGGCTGCCTGTCGGGCGACGGCAGCAAAGTCGTTTTCTAACCGGGCCAATTGCCCGACGCGGACGTTGATCAACGTTTCGATCTGGGCACGGTTGTTTGGATTTTTTTCTCGGCTGAGTTGATCTTCCAAACCGGCGATTTCGGTATTCAATCCGCGAATTTGTCCGCCGATGGCAGTACCCTGCGCATCCAATTGTGCATAACGGGTCGCCAGCGGCTGGTCTTTCCTAGCGATCTCGTCCAGCTTTGCCTTGACGGCGGCCTGCAGTTTTTCGCTGGCCTGCTTGAGTGCCTCTGACTGTCGCCCGATCGACTCGCGTTGCTCGCCAAGGTCTCGCAATCTTTCCTCCTTGTCCTGCTCCTCGTCGGCCTTCGCGGTCTCACGGGTTCTGTCTTGTTGATCTTTACTTTCGACAAAGCGGGCCAGTGCATCCCGTCGTGCCTTCTCGAAAATCACGCTTCGCTCTGGACCGAGGTGCGTTACCATTTTCTCACAGTAGTCCTCGACGATCACCTCTTTGATATTGACGGCCCCCGGTCCTTCCATGAAGCCGATTCCGCGTCCGAGAAACTTCAGCAAATCGGTTTGGTACTCGCGCTCCTCAGTCTCCTTTGGCTGGTTGCTCACTGCGTTCGCCGCCGGGAAACCTTTGACCAGTTGCAGCATGCGTTCTAACGCCGTATCGAAATCTCGCCGGGAAATGGCCAGCCAAATCTGCAAGCGCCTGGCCTGTTGATTCTTCGGATCCTGCTCAATGACCCGACTCAACAGCTTCTCGGCATCCGTGAACTTGAGTTGCCGCAGTTGAATCAGCGCGAATGCACAATCGACGGCTGTGCCGCCCTTCGACTGCTCCTGGAACTCGCGATAACGTTTCTCGCTGCCGGCCAACGATTCGGGACCACGCGTCCAACCCTGGTCGAGAAACGCTTCGAGTTCCTCGCGCGTCAGTGGTTCGCCGGCAGAAAGTTTGCCATCCCCGGTCGAAGCGAAACTCGCCGGTAAAACGACAATGCTTAGGAGTATTCCTGACAACCATGCCCGATGAAAGCTCATCGTCACTCCTTCGAATTCAGGGTTTCGCCCATCGTGCCCGACCCGAATCATCCTAGCGGTGTCGATTTACAGCAGCAAGTCGCATGCTGGTTTGCAATTCTGTGTTACAACGGTCAGAATCAGCCGGCTTCGCCTAGGGGAAGGATTAAGCATGAGAACTCGAAGAATTGCTGTTATCTGGTGTTTCGCCACCATCGCGGCGATCGCCGGATTTGCGACCGGTGTCGAAAGAGCGAGGGGGACTGAACCGGAATCCCCGCCAGCGGATCGCCCCGCGACACGCACCGTGGAAGACCTGACCAGGTCGGCACGGGCCTCGATCGTCACGATCACCGTCCAAGGCCGCGACGGGAAGTTGCAGGGGCTTGGCACCGGATTTGTCGTTTCCGCCGAGGGATTGATCGCCACGAATCTGCATGTGATCGGCGAGTCGCGACCGATCTCCGCCCAACTGCCGGATGGCAGGACACTCGCCGTCCAATCGGTTCATGCTTCCGATCGGGATCTCGACCTCGCGCTATTACAAGTCGATGCACGCGATCTCGTACCGCTGCCACTCGGTGAGTCGGCGAAGGCGCAAGATGGCGAAGCGATCGTGGCGTTAGGAAATCCAAGAGGCCTTCGCAACAGCGTGGTTGCCGGCCTGGTCTCGGGGCATCGCGAAGTCGAAGGCCGCAAGATGCTGCAGTTGGCTATTCCCATCGAATCCGGGAACAGCGGCGGTCCTGTGCTGGACATGCAGGGACGCGTGATCGGTGTGGTCACGATGAAATCGCTGGTCACGAACAATCTCGGCTTCGCGGTTGAAATCGACCAACTCAAGCGGTTACTCGACCGGCCGAATCCGATTCCGATGTCACGATGGCTCTTGCTGGGTACGTTAGATCCTGACGAATGGACGACGTTGCTGGGTGCCCAGTGGCAGCAGCGCGGCGGAATCATCTCCGTCAAAGGTGGCGGCGATGCGTTTGGCCGCAGTCTTTGCCTGCGTCAATCAGTCGACCTGCCTCTGCCTTTCGAGTTGGCCGTGCAAGTGAAACTGGATGATGAATCGGGAGCGGCAGGGTTGGTGTTTCATGCCGACGGCGGCGATAAGCACTATGGCTTCTATCCCACGAACGGGAAACTGCGATTCACCCGTTTCGATGGCCCGGTAGTGCAGGAATGGAATGTCTTGCGCGAGATCCCCGCCATGCACTATCGCCCCGGAGAATGGAATCGATTGAAGGTACGAATCGAGGCCGGCAAATTTATCTGTTTCGTCAACGATCACGAAGTGCTTCAAATCTCCGACGATCGCTATCAGTCCGGCAAAGTCGGGCTCGTCAAGTTCCGGCAGACCGAAGCCGAATTCCGTCGTTTCGAAGCCGCACCCACCATCGCGGTCGCGCCGTCCCCCGTCGAAAACCGGGAAAAGGTGCGGCAAATCGTCGATGGCATCCCGGCACTCGATTCCATCCTGGTCCCTCAAGTGATGGAATTGCAGCATTCGATCGGCACCGGGGCGGCCGATTTATTGCGTCAGCAAGCCGATGCGATGCAACGAAAGGCGACCGAATTGCGGCAATTGGCCGGCGACCTGCAAACGAGTGTGGTTATTAAAGAAATCGAGAAACTACATGCCGATCAGGGCGAGGAAATCGATCTGCTCCGTGGCAGCCTGTTGATTGCAAAGTTGGACGATGCCGATCTGGATATCGCCGACTACGTGCGGCAATTGGAACGCATGGCGTCGGAGATTCGTCGCGGACTCGCGGAGGATGCGACGCCCGCGGCACGGCTCGCGGCGATCGATAAATACCTGTTTCAGGAAAATGGATTTCATGGCAGTCGCTTTGAGTATTACCACCGCGCAAACAGTTACCTGCATCGAGTGATCGACGACCGAGAAGGACTCCCGCTGACGCTTTCGATTCTGTACATGGAGTTGGCTCAACGTCTGGGAGTTTCGATCGAGGGCATCCCTTTGCCCGGCCACTTCCTGGTGCGGCATGTCGACTCCGATCGGCCCGAGTCGGGAGATTTTATTGACGTGTTTGAAGGTGGAAAGCGATTGACACGGACCGATGTACTTCGCAAGGCAGCGGAGGTCGTAGGCGAAAGGGATGCGGAGTCTTCGCTGCATCCGGCAACCAAACGGCAGATGCTACAGCGCATGCTTGCGAATCTTGCCGGCAACGCCGAGCGTGAGAAGGATGCGGAGTCCTTGTTACGTTACTACGACGCGATGGTGGCACTGGATCCGCAGACAGCCAAGACACGTTTCGATCGCGCGCGATTGCGGTTTCAAACGGGACGCAACGAACAAGCCATCGCGGAACTCGAGTGGTTCCTGGAGAACCGCCCGCCATCGGTGAACGAAGAGGGAATTCGCGCGATTCAAGAAGA
>JBJOLO010000209.1:0-17461 GCA_046045565.1 Planctomycetota bacterium
CGGTTTCACGGCGTTGTTCAACGGCAAGGATCTTCAGGGCTGGCGCGGTCTGATCGAAATCAAGAAGCGTCGTGCCTTGCAAGGCGATGCCCTAACCAAAGCTCAAGCCGAAGCCGATGAAAAAATGCGGGCGCATTGGACCGTCAAAGACGGCATTTTGGTATTCGACGGCAAGGGCGAGAACCTCTGCTCCGCGAAGGATTACGGCAACTTCGAACTGCTTGTCGATTGGAAAATCGAAAAAGCAGGCGACAGCGGCATCTACGTGCGAGGCACTCCGCAAATCCAGATTTGGGATACCGAACACGAACCGTACTTTAAGCTCGGAGCCGACAAGGGATCGGGCTCGCTCTGGAACAATCAGAAGCATCCTCGCTTTCCCGATGTCAAAGCCGATAACCCGGTCGGGCAGTGGAACACGTTCCATGTGAAAATGGTGGGCGAGAAGGTCACCGTGAAACTCAATAACAAGGTCGTGGTCAACGACGTCGTCCTGGAGAATTATTGGGAACGCGACAAGCCTGTTTACGAGACGGGCCCCATCGAGTTGCAGAATCATGGGAATACGCTCTATTTCCGCAACATCTTTGTCAAAGAGCTGCCGTAGACCCCTCGCAAAAACTGCGACCGGTCCGGCCGATCGCAGATGCGTACCGTGAGTCACCGCTGCGGCACTACCCCGCAGTGGCAACTGCAGGCCCTGCGTTTCGCCAGTCGCACGGCGCAACCGTTCCTGGTGGTCCTTCCAACGCCGACATCCACTCGCGGGCGACCGCCGACGCCGATATAATGCGGCCTCAAAATATTTCGTGATTTTGTGCAAGGAGACATGCAGTGGCAGTTCGCGTAGGTATTAATGGATTCGGCCGTATCGGCCGGCTGGTTTTTCGCGTGATGATGAGCCGTCCTCAGGATTTCGACGTTGTCGCCATCAACGATCTGACCGATACCAAGCATTTGGCATCGTTGCTGAAATATGACACGGTGCACGGCCGCTTTGACGGAACCGTCGAAGCTGGCGAGGGGAAGTTGATCGTCAATGGCAAGGAAGTGTTGGTGATCGCCGAGCGCGAACCAACAAATCTGCCGTGGGGCAAACACAATGTGGAAGTCGCCATCGAGTCCACGGGCTTCTTCACGGAGCGTGAAGGCGGCAAAAAGGGAGCCAAGGGCGGCTTCGCTGACCATCTTCAGGCCGGCGCTAAAAAGGTCATCATCTCCGCCCCGGCCAAAGGCCCCGATCGTACCGTTGTGATGGGTGTGAACGACCATCAAGTCACCGACAGCGACTTGTGCATCTCCAATGCCAGTTGCACCACCAACTGCCTGGCACCGATGGCGATGTTGCTCGACAAGCACTTCGGAATTGTGCAGGGCATGATGACGACGGTGCATGCGTACACGAATGATCAACGAGTCGCCGACCAAGTGCACGAAGACCTGCGTCGTGCTCGTGCCGCAGCTCAGAACATCATCCCATCTTCCACCGGCGCTGCCAAAGCGATCGGCGAGGTTCTTCCCGACCTCAAGGGCAAGCTGGACGGATTCGCACTCCGCGTCCCGGTGCCAGACGGAAGCATCACCGACTTGACGGTCGAAGTCAAAAAAGAAACGACGGTCGACGAAGTCAACGCGATTTTCCGCGATGCCGCGGCGGGACCGCTGAAAGGTATTCTGGAGTACACGGTCGATCCGATCGTGTCCTCGGATATCATCGATAATCCGCACAGCTGCATTCTCGACTCCAAGAGCACCATGGTCATGCCGGGCGGCAAAGGCCGGATGGTGAAAGTGTTGGGGTGGTACGACAACGAATGGGGCTACAGTTGCCGAACCGCCGACTTGGTCCTCAAGGTGGCAAAGAAGTAGTCGCCAGCGACAGCAAAGACTGAAACCAGAGCCGTGGCGATTCGATCGAGAATCACCACGGCTTTCTTCTTGCGCAGCAAGCTGCGAAATTGCCGAAAAAACTTGAGTGCACTTCGACTCCTGAGGTAAGATGCGGTCCGCCCGCCGCCCTACCCGGAGAGCTCGACATGCTTCCCGCCCTGCCCTGGCTTGCCGCTATGCGCTTGCTTGCTACCTTGCGCTTGCTTGCTACCTTGCGCTTGCTTCCCGTCCTGTGCCTGCTCCTGATACTTGCGCGGTCCGCCAGCGGCGAGACGGAGCTTTTACCGCACGACCGCAGTGTCGAGGACGCCATCGATCACTATGTCGATGCCAAGTTGCGTCAGGCCGGCGTGGCGCCGGCACCTCGAGCCGATGATTGGGCTCTGCTTCGCCGGACCATGCTTGATCTTGCCGGTCGGATCCCGACGCTGGCGGAGGTTCGCGCGTACGAACAAAACTCCTCGCCCGCAAAACACGGCGAACTCATCGAACGCCTGCTGGACTCCCCTGAATTTGATCGAGCCCAAATCGACTTTTTCGATGCCATGCTCATGCGCAGCATCGGTTCCAACCTCCGGCCCTACCTGCAAGCCGCCGTCCAGGATAAACGCCCCTGGGATCGTATGTTCCGTGAAATGCTTGTCGGGATCGACAACGATCCCCAGCAGTCCGGCCCGCTGCAATTCGTCCGCGCGCGTGTGACCGACATCGACAAATTGACCAACGACGTCAGTGTCCTCTTCTTTGGCGTAAATATCAGCTGCGCCCAATGCCACGATCACCCTCTTGTACCGGACTGGTCTCAAGAACACTTCTACGGCATGAAGTCGTTCTTCAATCGCTCGTTCGAGAACGGAGGATTTGTCGGTGAACGCAGTTACGGGGCCGTCGATTTCAAGTCTGTCACCGGTGACGCGAAAACGGTCGACATGATGTTTCTCACTGGGGAGAAAATCGTCGAACCGGAGGCAGTGGAACTGAACGACGAGCAACGGAAGCAGGAAAAGCAGCAATTGGAGGAACTCAAGAAGCAAAAACAGCCGCCGCCACCGCCGGCATTCAGCCGCCGGGCGCAGATTGTGGATGCGGGGCTGAGACCCTCTTCCATGCCGTTTTTCGCACGGTCCATCGTGAATCGAGTCTGGCATCGCCTGATGGGACGCGGACTGGTGAATCCCCTCGACCAAATGCACAGTCAGAATCCGCCCAGCCATCCGGAACTGCTGGACTGGCTGTCACGCGACGTGGCCGTACACGGATACGACTTGCGACGTCTGATTCGTGGGATCGTGCGAAGCCAAGCTTACGCTCGCAGCAGCATGTGGGATTCCGCAACGCGTCCTGCACCGGACCTCTTTGCGGTCGCCATGGTGCGTCCTTTGTCGCCCCAGGCTTACGCCGCTTCCCTTCGGCTGGCCGCCACGAATCCGGACAGTTTAAGCCAGGGTGACGACGCCGAGCGGGCTCGAAGAATCCAAGGGCTGGTTGACGCCACCCGCGGTCTCGCCGCATCGTTCGAATTGCCTACCGATGATTTTCAGATCGGCAGCGACGAGTCGCTGCTGCTCAGCAACTCCGAAAAACTTACCAAGGAGTTGCTTGGGGAAGGAAACGAAACGCTGCTCGGAAAATTGAAAGCAACCTCGGACACGCCGACCGCCATCGATTTGGCGATCTGGAACATCTTTGGTCGCGCCCCCGAGGACAACGAACGAAAGCTACTTTTGGAATACGTGCAGCAACGCCAAGATCGCGCGGTGGAGGCCTACCGGCAAATGATTTGGGCGATGCTGACCAGCACCGAATGCCGATTTGCCTATTGAAGATCGTGAGCCGTTTCGCAAACGACAGGTCGAAAAAGTACTGCAAATCTGGCCGACGTCCCTGATCAAAGCACCTGAAGCTCGGGCCTGGAGAAGATCACATGCAAACACCGGTTCCTGTTTCCCGGCGTCATTTTCTCGGCAGCGCGGTCGCCATGAGCGGGCTCGCCAGCGGTTCGGTCGCTTCGCTCTTGGCAGAAGAACTTCAACGCCAGGGCAAACATGTCCTCCTGCTGTGGCTCGCTGGCGGCGCCAGCCAATTAGAAACCTGGGATCCGAAACCGGGCCGGCCCACCGGCGGCCCGTTTCAGGCGATTCAGACCAGCGTGCCCGGCATCATGATCTCGGAATTGATGCCCCAGACGGCTCAACGACTCAAGCACGTCGCGATCATTCGCAGCTTGAATACCAAAGACGGCGATCATGGCGGTGCCGCTCGACTGATGCACCTGGGTCGCCGCGACGAACCGAACGTGAAGTTTCCTGATCTCGGCGCGATCGTCGCCAAGGAACTCGGTCAACCGCAAAGTCAGGTTCCGGATTACGTGAGCTTCTACACCGCAACGGAGGGCCGCGGTAGTTCGCTAGGCCAAGCAGGTTTTCTGGGCGCACGCTATCAACCCATGTCGTTGACCACCGAAATCGTCCCGCCCAACTTGAAGCGACTCGAACAGATCTCGGAAATCGATCATCGGCAGCGCGGCGAACTGCGGGAGGCGCTGAGCCAGCGATTTGTCCGAGGTCGGGAATCGGCAGTGGTCGGCAGTCATCGCGAAGCCTATCTCCGCGTTCCCGGACTGATGGCCAGCGAGCCGCTTTTTGACGCGTCGCAAGAACCGGCTTCCATGCAGGAACGTTACGGGCCAACCCTGTTTGGCCAACAGGTCATGGTGGCGAGGCGATTAATCGAAGCGGGTGTGCCGTTCGTCAAAGTGTCGCGAGCATGGTGGGACAGTCACGGCCAGAATTTCGAGACGCACCTGGAGCTCGTTAGCGAACTTGATCACGTATACGCCGCGCTCCTGGATGACCTGGAGCAGCGGGGACTGTTGCAACAGACGCTCGTCGTCACGCTGTCCGAATTCGGACGCACACCAGCCATTAATGCCAGCCTCGGACGAGACCACTTCGCCAGCGCCTGGAGCTGCTCGCTCGCCGGTTGCGGCATTCGAGGCGGTTCGGTTTTTGGCAAGACCGACGACGATGGCAATACCGTGGTGGAAGGTCAAGTTGGCGCCGGAGAATTGTTTGCCACAATTTTCCAGGCACTTGGCATCGACCACCAAAAAAACTACTACCTGGGATCACGCCCCATTCCGCTCACGAATCCCGGTACGCAACCGATCAGCAGTGTGTTGCTCTAGTCTGGCCTTCAGCATCGCTCTCACGCGCGACAGGAAATCATGGCTACCTCATTCGGATCCCTGAAGCTCAGCAAGGATATTGGTCGCAAGGAATTCTTTTTCGCCCTGGCCCGCGTCCCCAACAGCCAACTGCTTTATCTCGGTAGTTCCGACGGCCGAGTTTACCGGGTCGATCTCGAAGCCGAGAAACCCGAATTCCGCGAGTTCGTCGGCCATGCAGGCTACGTGACCAGCGTCGTACTGGCTGGCGAGCAACTGATCTCGGGCGGCTATGACGGCAAGTTGATCTGGTGGGATCGCGAGGCGTTTCAGGCTACGAGAACCGTGCAGGCACACAGTCGCTGGATCCGCCGCATCGCGGCGAGCCCCGATGGTCGCTGGCTGATCAGTGTCGCCGACGACATGGTCGCCCGGATTTGGGATAGCACCACGGGGGAACAAAAATTTGAACTTCGGGGCCATGCGGCGCGTACGCCCCACCATTTTCCGTCGATGCTTTACGCCTGTGCAGTTAGCGCGGACAGCCGCCGTGCAGCCACTGTCGACAAGACCGGCCAGGCCATCATCTGGAATACGGAAAATGGCCAACCCCTCCAAAAGATCGAAGCACCGGAAATGTACACCTGGGACTCCAAGCAGCGGATTCATTCGATCGGCGGACCACGTTCGCTAGCCTTCTCCCCCGACTCCAAACTCCTCGCCATCGGTGGCATGGGGCAAGTCGGAAACATCGATCACTTGGAGGGAAAGGCCCGGGTTGAGTTGTTTGATTGGGCGAGCGGCACGCGCGTGCACGCTTTCTCGTCGGAGCTGAAGGGCTTGGTGGAGCGGCTGATCTTTCATCCCGAGGGAAAGTGGCTGGCTGCGGCGGGCGGCGACCACGGCGGAGCCTTGCTGTTTCTCGACACCGCGGCCGGGAGCATTCTGAAGGAAGAAAAAGCTCCATCGCATCTCCACGATCTTGCATTCAACGAGAACCTGAATCGACTTTACGCCGCTGCACATGGAAAGGTGCTCGCCTGGGAACTCTTGCCCGAGTCCACAAATTAATGCCGCCAAACACCGAAGCGGCGTAGCGGTACTTTTCCATTACCGCCGCTGCGTATTCATCACCTTTATCTGACGGAAGGACACGTTGTGACGATGCAGCAAAGCCATATTCAGTCCTCATCCCACGGTAGCGTTAGCGTACTTTCCCTAGCGAAGGAATCGCTGGCAGCCATCAACGAAAACACGTGTGAATCCGGTCCAAGTCGGCTGGTTGCTGAACTGACCGACGAATTTGTCCATGCCATCCAAGCCAGTCCGCATGCCATTGTGATTGATATCCGCGATCTAAGCTTCCTGGATCACGCCAACGTCGCCTTCTTGTTTAAGCTCGTGCGTCTTTTGGGAAAGAATAATAAGCGTGGGTGTATTTGCTGTTCAAGCAACGTGAAGAGAGGGCTTGATGTCCTTGGGATTTCCAGAGCTTGCCCCACCGTCGCCGACTTGGATAAGGCAATCGCAGCGTTAGCGAGCAGCTCGAAATAGCATGCAGCGGGAAGTCTGTGATACACCGATGCGTGGCAGGCCGGCGATCTCGATTCTTGGTGGGTCGGGAAAGAATCGGTCAACCCTTGGGCAATCTAACAAGTCGGTATTCACAAACAGCGTTTACAGAAAACACCCATGATTGTGTCGTGAGGGATTTCACCGGACCTGGTTTTGTACGGTGCGGCAGTCTCCACGCCGCACTTCGATGGCGTGATCGTTGACCGGACAACGGCAATTTGACCTTTGCATTTCGGTTGCTCCGGTAGGCCCTGTCTATGGTGATATCTTTGAAAATCGCTTTCATGCGACGGTCCTGTCGTTGCAGTGAACGTGACCTGTCTGTCCTCGTCACTCACGGCAATCCGGAACGACGTGGCTGACAGGGGCTGCGGGGAGAAGTCGGAGCGACCTGAAGTGCTCCGCGTCCTACGGATACGGCGCCTCGTCCGCGATGACGCCAGCGCGAAGCCGGACTTAATGGTCCAGAATAAACTCGTTGCTGTTCAACAAGGCCCACCAGATATCCTGTAAAGCCTGAGTTTCGTTGTCTGGGTTGCGCTCCACAATCGCCTTGATCGATTGCGATTCCCTGGCCGTTGGTTTTCGTGCCACAGATGCCATGAAGAGGTGTTCGATCTTTTGGTCGATTGAAATCTTGCTATTGGCAACCATGTGCAACATGGTGCCTCGATCCGCACTGATCGCTTGTCGAGTCAACGCACCGTTCATCAAGAACAAGGTCTGTGGAATTCCACCGTCGAAGGTATTCTCTTCGTTCCCCTCGTCCGTTCCCATGTCCTTACTGAATTCCTGCAACATGCTGCGTCGAGCAAAGAGCGGTCCGGGAAGTCGGGAAGTTTTCGTCCCGACTTGAGCCAACAACTCCAGGGAGTGTGCCAACTCCTCTACATCCAACTGCCGCACATAGTATCGGCTGAACAAGGGCACATTGCCTAACTCGGGACTATCCGCCTGATTTGCCTGACTCATGCGACTCGATCGCGAGAAGGGCGCGCTTAACGCCACCCAGCGGATCAGCTTCTTCATGTCGTACTGGTGCCCGGCGAATTCTTTGGCGAGATAATCAATCAGCTCCGGATGCGACGGTGGATTATGCTCGCCGATATCGTCAATCGGCTTGGAAAATCCTTCGCCAAAGAAATGGGCCCAAATTCGATTGACCATCGCTTTGCCAAATCGATCGGACTGCACGATCATTTTGGCGAGTTCACTGCGTCGATCGACTTCGCTCACGCGCCCGTTATGATCGAGGGCTGTCCCGTCAAGAAACACCGGATACGCGGCGCGAACCCGGCCGTCAGGCTGCTCAAAGTAAACCTCTGCATCGTTGACGCCATTGCGACCCTCGCCACGGAAATCCCGATCCACAACCCGCGCTGCGGTCGAGTCGGGAATTCGCTCCACCGCAAGCTGGCGGAAGAATGAATTCATCTCCCAGAAGTTGGCTTGTGCCAGCGCACCCGTCGGGTGCTGGTGACACTGAACGCACTGAAGATGCAAGCCCAGAAAAATCTGCGAGGTTTTCGCGGTAAGCAACGTTGCCCGATCGCTCTGATTCGCAAGGATGAAGTTCACGGCACCGTTGAAATCCGGGTCCGAAGAGCGATTACTACCACTGGCAGTGATCAGTCGCTCTGCCAATTGATCGTACGGAACGTTGTCCTGAATCGCCCGTTGCAAGAAGGCGACCATTCCTTCCCGATCTGCCGTGGGTTCGCGGGTCGTCCGTCCCAATAAGACGTTGGCCCACACTTCGGCCCAGCGTTGCGAGTACTGTCCGATATAGGCGGGATCGTTCATCAACCGATCAACGAGCCGCTCTTCCTTCCCGTCCGCGGTATCGGTCGCAAACTTCTGTACCTCTTCCACCGTGGGAATGCGCCCAAGCAACCGCAGGAACAACCGACGGCACCATTCATCATCTTTCGCTTTCTCCGCCGGCGAAATACCGCTCTGCTCCCAGGTTTTCGCCAGAATGTCATCGATGGTCGCTACGACCTGTTGATCGGTCGCGTCCGAGACGGCAACCCGGTCCTCTTCGCGAGTCTTGGCCTGGGCGACCGCTGCATCCTGCGTTGGTGACACGCCAAATTCACGATCTTCCTCGGTCACGTTGCTTTTTGAATCGCGGTTCTGCCGAGCGCGGTTCGGTGCATCATCGGCTTGCTGTTGATCCAGCTTGCTGGTCGGCTTTGCCGTGCGACTCCCCCGACTACCTCTCTCGTCGAGTCCGGCGCCAGCACCGCTCGCCTTGCGATCGTTCTTCGCGGTTGCCCCATCCTTCGCCAAATCGGACGAGTTCCCTGTCGCGACTCGCAGGTTTTCTTGTTGCACGTAGTGACGGTAGGCGGTCATGCCCGCTGCAATCACCAGCCCGGCGGCCACGAACCAAGCCACGCCCGTCACGGGCCGGAGCCAACGCCTTTTTTCCGGACGATGCGCTAGATTCAAACGACGAGACCGTCGTGATTTCTTCGGTGTCAGAGACGATTCAGAATGACTTGTGCCGGAACCGGCAGTCGTTGCCGATTCAACAAACACGCGCATCGACTGAATCGGAGGGGCTTCCGGTTCGGGGACATCGGCAAGATCCCGTCGTGTACGTGGGACGGCGGTATCGCATGTGGTCTCGTCATGAGCTTCTCCCGCACCACCACGTTTCGCCATCGCCTCGAGAATACGTGTCGTCAGGTCCGGAGGCGCAACGCCACCCAGCACCTCTTCCAGACACACATCCAGCAATGGGTCACGTCGCTCGCTCATGCGAGTTTACTCCCAATGCACGCACGAAGCTTTTCCTTCGCCCGCTGCATCAAATTCTTCGCTCCATGTTCGGTCATTTTCAACGCGCCGGCGATCTCCGACCTGGGCAATCTTTCCCGAAACCGCATCTCCAGCGCCCACTTTGCTCGATCTCCCAACTGCTGCAGGCAACCTCGCAGAGCCTCCAACAGCGCCTCGCCATTATCGGAACCGGCCCACATGGTCCATTCCGTATCGAGGTTCTCCAGATTCTCCAACGTCGTCACGCGTTTCTGCCGGCGCATGGCCGTCACAAACAGGTTATGCGCCGTTCGTCGCAGGAACGCCGCAGTTGCCGCAGTACTGTATTCTTGAAACGAACCTTGCAGCAACTGCAGGAAGGTTTCCTGCGTCAAGTCGTCGGCTAAAGCCGGCTCACACCCCAAAACCCGAAGATACCGCCACACCCCCGCCTGATGCGTCTCAATCAAGACGGCGGGATCAAAGCCGGTCCTTGGTTCCGTGGTAGGCTCAGTCGACATGTCTGTCTAGGGGAGGAACGAGCCAGAAGAGGAAATGTACTCTCGGCTTGCGAGAAAAACGCCGAGACTTCTCCTGCATTCTAACGCCAATCGACCTGCAATTGCAAAAAAAAGGACGGCTCGGATCGAACCAACCCGTTACTACCCGTCATAAAAAGACCGGGGTCGGAGAAACTCCGACCCCGGTGTGATTGTGTTAATGTCCATGCTTCACAGACGCCCGGCATTCGCCAGCAGCCGGGTGCTCCTGCGAGCATTAAGCAAAAAGTTCTTTGATCACCTTGCCACCGTTGGCGATCTTCATCGGACGGCCGCTGCGGCTGGTGAAGGTCGTTTCCAGGGAGATTCCAAGCGCCTTGCACACCGACGCCATCACGTCCTGGGATGTGTACGGCTCCGTCTCCACCGACGTGCCGTCTTCATTGGTCTTGCCAACGGCCATGCCGCCCTTCATTCCTGCTCCACCAACCACCACGCTCCAAGAACGAGCCCAATGGTCGCGGCCGACGGTGCCGTTAATTCGCGGCGTACGGCTGAATTCGCCCATCCAAATGATCGCCGTGTCTTCCAACATGCCGCGCTGATCCAAGTCGGTCACCAGAGCGCTGATCGCCTTGTCCAGGATCGGCAACTTCTGATTCTTCAGCGTCGTGAAGATCTGTCCGTGGTTGTCCCAGCCACCGAAATCGACTTCGACAAACGAGACGCCCTGCTCAACCAACCGTCGAGCCATCAAGCAGCCCTTGCCGAAATTGTCGTTTCCATACATTTCCTGAACTTCTTTGGGCTCCTTGGCGACCTTGAAGGCTTCCATCTGCTTGCTCGTGAGCAAGTCCAGGGTCTTCTTCAGGATCTTCTTGTGATCGTCCGCCGACGATCCCCGCTTCTCGGAGATAAAGTTGTTCTCGATCATGTCGAGGGCCGACATGCGATCGAGCAATCGCTTGTCGTCGAGACCCATTTCCAGGTTGCGAACCTGGCCGTTGGCATTGACGACGAACGGTGCCCAGGCCATCCCCAGGAAGCCAGGCCCTTCGCTACCGCCACCGACCGAGATGAACGGAGGAATTTCCAGATCCGGCCGCTGCTGAATCGTCTCGTGCGCGATCACGGCACCATAGCTTGGGTGCTCGATATTTGGATTCGGTACGTAACCGGTGTGCATGTAATAGCGGCCTCGATTGTGGTCCGCTTCACGCGTGCTCATCGATCGCACGATCGACAGCTTGTCCATCACCTTCGCCGTGTTCGGCATGTGTTCGCAAATCTGCACATCCCCTGCCGTATCAATCGGCCGGAACTCGCCGCCCGTCGATGCACCGGGCTTCAGATCCCAGATGTCCATCGTTGACGGACCACCGCTCATCCACAAGAGGATCGCCGACTTGCGGCGCTTCTTCAGGTCGGCAGCGTGAACGCGAAGGCTGTTTCCCAGCGTCAGTGCGGGAATGGTCATGGCACTGGCACCAGCCAAGTGCGAAACGAAGTGCCGACGCGTCATTCCCTGGGGGATTTGAGTAAACATGTTCGTGCCCTCTAGTGATTCAAAATAAATTCGTTGCTGTTTAACACCGCCCACCAGATATCCTGCAGCGCGGCTGCTGCGTTACCGCCTCGACGTTGCATCAAGACATTGGCCGCCGTGAACTCGGAGTTGTTGGGCATCCTTCCGAGCCCCGCCTGAAACAAATACTTAATCTTCTGATCCGGCTTCAGACTGTTATCTGCAACAATCCGAGCCAGGAAACTTCCCTTATCAAGGCTGGTGGCCTGCTTGACCAATTCGCCATTGAACATCATCAGCGCCTGCGGGATGGTACCGTTGAAGGTCGTCGACTCGGCACCCTCGTCGTTGCCGAACGCAATCACAAACTGGCCAAGCCAACTGTTCTTGGCCTTCTCTTGCTCTTCGTAGCTGCCGCGCGCCTTGTGCGCCTCCGTCGCAACGAGCAACGACTCGTACAACTCTTCAGCCCGCATCTGCCTCAAGTAGAAACGGGAGAACTTCGGCGTCTCACCGAGCAGCGGGTCGTCTTTTGCACTCTCCGCCCCCGCGCGACTGGAAAGAGCATACGGTTCGCTCAGCGTAATCCAACGAATCAACTCTTTCAAATTGAAACTGTTCGTTCGCAACTCCTTGCCCAGGTAATCGAGCAACGCGGGATGAGTCACGGGATTGTGAGCCCCCAAGTCGTCGATCGGCTTGGTAAATCCGTAGCCGAAGAAATGGGCCCACGTGCGGTTCACCACGGCCTTTTCCATGAACGTGGAACGCACAATCAAGTTGCCCAGCTGTTCCCGCCGGTTCACCTCGCTGACAAATCCGCTACGCGGAACCTCGGTCCCATCGACGAAGACCGGATAGGCCGTCTTCACCAACCCGTTCCGGAGTTCGTAATAGATCTCCGCCTCACTGGGATCCGACCCTTCTCCCGAAAAATCCTCGTCGACCAACTCGGCCGACTCAATCTCCCGAGACCCTTCCACGAACCGCCGCAACGCTCGCGTCTGGCGGAAGAAGGCATTCATGTCCCAGAATTTCTGCTGCTTCCAGTCGTTGAACGGATGATTGTGGCACTGGGTGCACTGAACTTGCAGCCCGAGAAAAACCTTAGCCGTTTCGGCCGTTGCCAACGTACCCTTCTCTTCGTTCACCTTCATCACGAGGAAATTGACGGCACCATTGAACCCCTCGGATCCGGGCGTCGTCGATCCCGTGGCAGTCACCAACTCGCGGACCATCACATCATAGGGCTTGTTGCGAGCAAAAGAGTCTCGCAAATACTTTTGCAACCCCGCGCGACTTGTCAGACTTCGCTGTTCATTCCCGCCATTGCGACCAATCAAGACATTGGTCCAAATCGTCGTCCAGTTGCGAGCGTACTCTTCGGTGTACTCTTCGTCATTCAGCAAGCGATCAACGAGCTTTGCCCGCTTCTGCGGGTCTTTGTCGGACACGAAATTCCGCATCTCGACCACCGAAGGAATGCGGCCGATTACGTCCAGAAAAACGCGACGGCACCACTCGCCATCCGTCGCCGCAGCCGACGGCACAATCTCATTGTCTGTCCAGACCTGGCGAATCTGCTCGTTGATAAAATCGACTTGCGGAACGCCCTCCACCGTCGGAATCTTGGCATCAGCCGACTTTGCATCCGCAGCCTTGGGCGCGGCAAAGACGGTCTCGGAAAGCATCCGCGATGAGGAAAGCCAAAGCGTCGCGCAAAAATACACGACCCCCATCACCGCAATTTTCTGTCGTCGTTTGCTCATGGCTGCCTCGTTTTCTTAACCCTCGCACCGATTCAAACGAATGGATGTCGGAAAAGTACTCGAGCGATACCGGATTTCCGTTTCGGAAAACGACCCACCACAGATATCGATAGCATAACCACAATTCAACCCCCACTCGATAGCGATATCGGCTTTGGGGGAACAAGCTCGCTGCAGCATTTTGCAACAGCTGTATTAAAGTGGTACGGCAAAAGAAAACGGGCGGATTGAATATGGGGTGTTCCGGCCCCGATTCAACCCGCCCGTGGTGAAGGACAGCGTGTTTCGCGCCACCCCCGCTCAATGCTCGTCGTCCCTGCCGCATTCGATCGCCTTAACTCTTGCCAAATTAAGGACTTTCGAACACTTCCTCTCCCAACCTCCTCCGTCCGGCCCCTGAGATTCTTGCCTCATCTCTGTTGCGGCCCGCCACTCCCTTACTCGCTTCTTACCTGCTCTCTGTTCCGACCCCGTCTCTTGCCAGCCAGGATCAGCTTTCCAGTTCCGAGCAACCAATTAGCACAGACCGTGCCAAATTGACTAGCGACCGCGAAGTTTTTCGACGAGCGACAACGCCAGGCTCAGCAGGGTGGTGAGAATCAGCGGCATGGCGACCACAAAAATGATGAAACGCAGGCGTAGCGACCACCCCGATTGCCATCCCTGCACCATGTAGTACCCGCCCGCCGACATCACGCAGGCGACGAGCATCACCAGCAGCATGGTGGTCAAAGTGAAGCGGGGAGGACTGAATCGAGTTTGCGACCTAAATCGAGTTTGCGAACCGACTTTGGAATCCATTTCCGTTTGTGCCAATTCTTACAGTTTTCCGGTTTGTGGCGCCGATCAGGGTGGTAGGAGACCCAAGACCCAGTCCCTCGAGACCTCGTCACAGGAATTGTTGCCATGAAGCGTGCGTTTTTCATCCTCACCGCGTTGGTTGTTTTCGGTTCCGGCTGCAGTCACAACCACCTGTCCCGTCACGGCGACGGCTGCCGCAGCTGTGGCCGCCATGGCTCGACCGGAATGGGTTATCGATACGGTGGCGGCCATGGGGTCGAGGACCAGGGTCCTGCCGGTCCGGCATCAGCCGCCGTGGGATATCCCTACTACACGCTGCGTGGACCTCGCGATTTTCTGATGGACAATCCGCCGTCGATTGGCCGGTAGTGCGCAGCCTGATCGATGAAGACCGGAGCCTTGAATCTACTTCGCTCCGGACTCGGGAGGCACCGTAGGTGGAACGGTGGGCGGAACAGCCGCCCGCCGCGTCCCTGCGAGAACCCGCACGCATAGCGAGCGGAGCGGGGCAGCCAGCACGTAGTAGGAAAGCATCAGCGGGATCGCGAACTCGTGCACGGCGAACACCGCGACCAATGCGAAAATCAGCTTCACCAAGTGCTGAAAACTACGCCGACCTCGAAATAATTGGTTGAAAAGGTGCGGGTATCGAATCCGCGATACCATCAAACAGGCGGCAATCAGAGTGATGATTGGCAAACCGAACGCAATCGAGTTGGTCAGCCATTGCCCGAAAACCTGAGCTCGATCGGACAGATCGGGTTCGGTCCAGCGTCGGAGGCCCGGCACCGTAAGCACCAGCGATGCAACCATTCCCGCAGCCGCCGGGGACGGCAGGCCGGAAAAGAAATCGGAATCGGTATCGGGATTCGCTTTGTGAACATTGAATCGGGCCAACCGCAGTACTGCACATAGCATGTACAGAACGGCGATCACCCAAAGCAAACGCGGGTGAAACACCTGCGACGATTTCAGCATCAGAAACGCCGGTGCAACCCCGAAACTGATCGCATCGCAGAGGCTGTCGAGTTGGGCGCCGAAACTGCTGGTTTGCTTCGAGATGCGGGCGACAGGGCCGTCGAGTGCATCAAAAATCATGGCGGCAAACACCAGCAACGCCGCAATGTACATGTCGTTTGTCGATGCCGGCTCCGGCCCCAGTTTGGCGGCGTAGGTAATCGCACCGAATCCGCAAACCGCGTTGCCGAGCGTCAACAGGGACGGCACCACGGCGAACATCCGTTTGCGATGGGGAATATGCGGGGAAGGATTACGTTGGCTGGAAACAACCGGTGACATGCTCGTAGTTTCCTCCGCAGATTTATCGCTCGATACTACTCGTACCGCGCCATGACGCTGGAGCCCGCCTGAACATTGTCACCTAGCTTCACTACCACCCGCAAGGTTTCATCACGCGGAATCACCAACTCGGTTCTCGACCCGAGTTTGATCATGCCGAATTGCTCGCCCCGCCCCAGGACATCCCCCGGGGCCGACCAGCACACGATCCGGCGGGCAATGGCACCGGCAATTTGACGCACAATCATTCGCCGGTAGGGCGGACGATTCTCCTCGATGCGAACCGCCAATTGCTCGTTCTCACGAACCGAGGCGGGGCGCAGCGCATTCAGGAACTTTCCGCGACGGTAGGTCAATCCGATCACGCGACATTCGACCGGTACCCGATTGATGTGCACATTGAAAATACTGAGGAAAATCCCGATTCGAAGAGCCGGCCCGCCGACGTACTCATCGAATTCCAACTCGTCGATGGCGACAACCTTGCCATCGGCCGGTGACACCACCAGCCCGCTTTCCTGCGGAATCTGTCGGCGGGGATTCCGAAAAAACCACACCACCTCGGCGAAAACCAGGATCGGCAGGATGGCGATCGGCCACCATAGCCAACCGCCGATCGCGGCCAGCGCCAGACTCGCACCGGCGAGCAACAACAGTTCGGCAAGACCGGCACGAGCGAACGGCAAGCGATCGCGCCACGCAAAGCGATCCGGCTCCCACCCGCATTTCACCCTGTTGCGGTAGTATTTGAGATCCCGGGAATCGATGACTTCGTGTGGACAGCCGGTCGGATCGCCGAGACGGGAAGCCCGCATCCGTTCGACGTAGGCGGGACAGAAGGTACGCAGCAACGCCCGCCGAACATGCCCCCAGGCCAGTTCCAAACGCATGCAAACCCCGCCACCCGGCTGAATCGATGTGATCTGCGGATCCATCGGTTCCAGCGGCAATCGCGAGGCGGAATCGGAGGTCGGTTCAGGCGGACTCATCCGAGTTGGCTCGCTGCCTTTCCAAATGCGGGGGCGATGGGTATCGGGTATCACCTGCCCGACGAACATGCTGTGAGGAATCGCCTTGGCCTGCTCCCTGTGCACCGCCTTCCTGCGATGCGGGACTCAAACGCAGATGATGAGCCATCGCGGGCGGAAAATTGATCCAGGCCGTATCGCAATGGAATTCGTAGCGGGCAAGGTACGTGTCGAGGATCCGGCCGACGCTGTTCAATCGCCGTCGCTCCTCGCGGTTCGCCACCAACGCCTTGAACCTGCGAATCCATACGTACTCGAAAAAGCTCAACGTCCCACCCGGCTTGAGCAACTTCGCCATGTGACGCAGGATTTCTTTGACCAAGCCCACCGGAAAATTGTTGAATGGGACTCCGCAAATGATGAAGTCGTATTTCTGGTCGGTCGGCAACTGTTGCACGGCGCAGTGCAGAATGTGGCTTTGGCTTGCTACCCGCTGAAAATCGGGCTCCGTCTCGAACCGCCGCTGGAGCGTTTCCACGAACCGCGTATTGAGCTCGACCATGTCGAACCAATCGCCGGGACGGACGTGCTTCACGATCTCGCGGGTAGCCGCACCCGTTCCGGCACCCACCTCCAGGATCCGAACCGGTTCCGTATGGCGGCTCATCGGCTTCACCACGGCCCGGCAAAGGGCTCGACCGCTCGGCGCAATCGCCCCGGTGGTATGAAAGGTCTGGCGGAACTCTTTGAAAAACGTCTGATATTCTCGCAGCGTATTCTTCATGCTTTTAGTTTTAGACCGGCGAAACCGGCGAAAAAAGGGGACAAGCCAGAAACATCCTGGCTATTCATCGAGAGCCAGCACCTCGACATCATCGCCTGCATGCATACCCTAAAACAGGCAGGCAAAAATCCTAGGGGCTCGACTTCACCGCGCGCAAGCCCCATTGCTCGTCAAAGAAATCGGCCGCAACCACTTTGCCCGGCCATACCGTGCCGGGCGGCTCCCGCAAATCGATCACCGCCCAGTCGGGCAGCACAGCGACCTGCCTCGCATTGTTCAGATGGGTGAATTCACGAAACGTAAAGCCGCTGTTCAGCACCACATAACGATTCGCATTCTGCGGATTGGGATAGACCATGACCAGACCATGGTTCGCCGCATCGAATCGCTGCTCACCCACCGCAATCTCCTTGCTGTT
>JBJOLO010000253.1:0-2693 GCA_046045565.1 Planctomycetota bacterium
GTCCAGGTTGCGTCGTCTAACGATATTTCCACGATGCCGCTTGCGCCTTGGTCCAGCGTCGCGTCGGCGTGCTTATTGTAGATGTGTAAGAACGGAATACGCCACGCACCGTTTTTCACCATCGTTGTCGAGGGTTCGACCACTTGGCCGATCGGAAATGGTGACTCGATCTGGTAAACGATCTCGGCCCACTGCTTCGGCTCTGCGGGATGCCAATACGTGACGTCCGATGCTTCCCGTGCGACCACCGCGTTCACCACGCGATATGGCGTCGGCGGTTCGATGACTGCGTCGGAATCGGCTTCTCCATCCGGATCGGAAACCGATGGATCCGTGCCATCCTGGCCGTGTTCGACTGAGCGAGGCGGAATCAAGTCGTACTGAAAGACGCGGGACTCAGCGTCTGGAGTGACCGGCGCGGCAGTTGTGCCTCGCACGGCATCGAGCGGTAGCACGACCCGAAAGCCGACACTGTCGTTTCGCGTCTGCGACGCGTATTCGTCGCGCGTGTACGAACTCCACGGAGCCTCTCGGGCCATCCCGCCCCTCCATACTTTGACATCCCCCTGGTCGGGACCTGGGGGATCCTCGAGTGGCGATTTGCGATAGTAGTTTGCGCTATAATTGTCGCGGCACATTTGACGAATGTTGCCCAGCATGTCGCACAGCCCGAACGCATTCGGAAGCTTTTGTGCCACCGCCTGCGTTTGGCCGTCGCAATTGCTCGCGAACCAGCCATGCAGATCCGCGAGGGTCTCGTCATCTCCCCACGGAAAACGGGCCGCAGACCCCGCGCGGCATGCATATTCCCACTCGGCTTCGGTCGGCAAGCGATAGGCGTCACCAAGCCCTTCGCCTTGGGCCAGCAGTTCGCAAAATCGGTTTGCGTCGTGCCAGGAAACGTGATCCACCGGCAGCAGCGGTCCATAGTTGCTGCTGGGATTCATTCCGACGACCGTCTCGTAGTCGCGCTGCGTGACCGGTGTGGTTCCCAAATAAAACGGTTGCGTGATTCGAACGCGATGGGGTGGCAATTCATCGGGCGATGATGCCGAATGCAATTCCGGCGCGCCCATGGTGAACTCACCGGGCGGGATCAAGACGAACTTCATGCCGAGTGAATTCGTGTGTTCGACGGGCACGCCGAGATAGGCCGACCAAGATGCCTGGAGCGTACGTGCAGCTTCCGCGTCGATAGGGAACTCGGCGGGCAATGGCACCAATGCCGAGACGTTCGATCCGTCAGGGGACCGGGATTTTGAGGAGATTGTGGGGAAGGCTCGCGGTGAGTCGACCGACCAGGACGATGATTCTGTTGGGACTGTCGATGCTGAGGCCGAGTGTGTGCCGTTGGTGGAGCGCTCCCGTTGTTGGTTGCTCGCGACGTGCCATCCCAGGAACGCTGCCAGAGCCACGACAGCGGCGACCGCTACGATACGCGTCGACTTTGCGTTGGCCCACAGCATGAGCGGGGAATCGACACGGGCAGGCTCGCGCTGAATCGTCTCGATGCGTACCGATGTGACCTTGCCCGTGGTTTTTAGCTCGCGTTGGCAGCGGGCCAACAGGTCGGCGACTTCTTGAGCTGATTGAAAGCGAGCTTGCGGTTTTTTCTCGAGCAAACGATTGATGATCGCGCAGAGCCAATCGGGGACATCTGGCAGAACGTCGTTGATCGGTCGCGGCGTATCCTCACAAACGCGCTTCAACACGGCGACACTGTTCGCCGCTCGAAAAGGAGCTCGACCGGTAACCATGTGGTACATAACGCTGCCGAGGCTGAATAGATCGCCGCGGTGATCGAGCGGTTCGCCGCGAGCTTGTTCAGGCGACATGTACATCGGCGTGCCCGCAATCTGGCCGCTCGAAGTCATGCTCGCGTCATCCACGGTTCGCGCCAATCCAAAGTCGGTGATTTTGACGGGCATGGCAGGATCGTCGGCGATCAGGATGTTGGACGGCTTGATGTCGCGATGAATCAGCTTGACGGCGTGGGCTGCAGCGAGCCCGGATGCGATACCGTGTCCGATGCGCAAGACCTCTTCGACTTCCAGCGGACCGATGCGATCGAGCCGCTGCAGCAACGTCTCGCCAGCGACATACTCCATGACGATATACGGCAGCGGCGACTCTTCGACCGCGTAGATTCCGATGACATTCTCGTGGCGGATCGCCGCCGTGGTGCGAGCTTCTCGCAAGAATCGCTGTCGCGGCGGTGACGTGGTGGCGTACTCGGGCCTGAGCACCTTCACAGCAACCTGTCGCAGCAGTTTGGTGTCGGTAGCTCGAGCCACAATGCCGAACGCTCCGTGGCCGAAGACCTCGTCGATATCGTAAATGCCCAGGGTTCCGAATCCGTCAGGCCGGGCCGATTTCTCGACGTAGCTGCGCAGTGTTCTTACGTCAGCCTCTTCAGAGGACTCCGTCGAGCCCGACGACGGTTGGTCGGGCGAACCATGGTTGTTGTCCGACAGCAGGGCTTCGACGTACCCCAGGTGATCGGCTGCAATATCGACAGCGGGCGATTCGAGGAACTGATCGGCTCGAGCATGCGACGCGAGCAATTGGGTGACACGTCGGCGCAGCGCCGCGTTACCATTGCATTGGCGATCGAGATACGCTTCCCGCTGGCGCGGATCGTTGATCTCGAGGGCACTCAGGAATAGCGTTCGCTCAGTCATGCATGCGGTCCG
>JBJOLO010000263.1:0-3850 GCA_046045565.1 Planctomycetota bacterium
GGGGTTCTTGCCCTGACGTTCCTCCGTCGCGTTCCACGACTCGAGCCGCAATCGGTCGCGCCCGCCGCTCCCATCGACAGCTTCATGGTGAATCCACAGCCTCAGTCGATGCGTCTTGCCAATGACGGTTTTTGGCTCAATACCGTCGACTACATGATGGGGTCCACGATCTTTTATCACTACCTGATTTCCAATCAGCGAGTCGATGGGTCGGTCGTCGTCGATACCGACAACGAGCAATTTGTGTACACCGGCAATAAACCGAGCGGAATCGCGATCGACGCGGTCGAACTACCGGACGCTTCACGAGGCGGGCAAAGACGGGGCGGTATGACCGGTGGTTCAAATCGGTCCGGACGACTCACCGGCAACCGCGGGTCATCGTCCCACGCTTACAATGACCGAAAGAAGACGGGGCCAGAGGAGGACGAGTCAGAGGAGTCTTCGCCGGACCGTGCGTTGCTATCCGATCGCGAATCGACCGGCTTTCCACCCGCATACTAAATGACGTGCATTCCCTGAACATGAATGTTCGCGCTCTTGTCATTCGCTCGTCGAAGAGTCCACAGTATCTTGTCGAGCGGACGACACGGCAACTTCAGCAGCGAGGCTTTGATCGTTCGCAGATCAGCCACGTGACCGATCTGCCTGGGAGCGCCTCGCCGCAACTTGCGGGAGCCAAGCCGGGCTCGCGCGAGTCCAACGCCCGGAACACGCCTGCCCACCCGACCGGCTTGCTCTTGATCCATGCCGGTGCCTGGCTACCCGGCTCACAACCGCCCG
The DNA here is from genome assembly GCA_046045565.1 of Planctomycetota bacterium. GTDB lineage: Bacteria > Planctomycetota > Planctomycetia > Pirellulales > Pirellulaceae > VGZA01. The sequence continues at coordinate 784 of JBJOLO010000263.1, forward strand.
GTTCCCAGAAACCAGGCTCGCAGATGCCGGCGTCTCCATCGTCGCTACTTGAGGTCGACCTGCCGCCAGCGAGCGCGACGGGCAAACCGCTGATCGCGGTGGGAGCCGTTCGCGCCTGTGCCGATTGGGCGAGCGGCGCTGATCCCGTCCCAGATCGCGATTCTCCGCCCGAGTTGCACCATCAATGGAAGGCGATGCTGAAATCCGCCGGTGGTGATCTTCAACAGCCGGCCGTTCGCGAGTGGCTGAAACAAGGAAACCGTTGCTGCTGGATCGATCCCTTATTGGCAACCGAATTCGAATGCCGGCTGCACGATTCGGGGCTGGAGGACGCGCTCTCGCATTTGTTCTCGCACCCCGAGGCACGCATTATCCATTGGCAACCGCTGGACGTTTGGCACGACGTTCGACTTCGCGTGATTCAAATCATCACTTCGCTCCAGCGGGGAGGGGCGGAGCGCATCGCCATTGACCTGCATCGATGCTGGCTGCGAAACCAGTCGATCACTCCGTTGCTGATTGCGGTGAATGCACCTTCCCGCAGTCCTTTCCAATCACCGCCCGCCACGATCGCGTTGTCCGACCTGAATTCGCGATCCGAGCGATGGCGTGAATGTGCCGTGATGGCGTCCGAATTCGCTGCCGATGTCATCCACACTCACTTGCTCAATCGCGAGGACCACCAGTGCCTGCGACAGGCCGGAGCACTGATGCTGGCGACGATTCACAATGCGCGAGCCGGTTGGCAGGCCGGAACCGATCAGTTCTCGTCGCGCGACGTCGACCTGCTCGTCGCGTGCTCGCAGGCGGTCGAACGCGACCTCCAGCTTGCACGCATCGACGTGCCGACCCGCACCGTCTGGAACGGCATTTCGCTCGCAGACTTTCAAGTCTCTGCCGCGGATCGTAGCGAAGCGCGCCGTCGACTTCTTGCACATCATCAGCTACCACCGGATTCGATCCTGATCGCCGCACTCGCTAATCCGCGGCCGCAAAAACGACTGGAGCGGCTACCCGGAATCTTGCGATTGACGGAACAACGACTGAAGTCGGCTGATTGGATCCGTCCACTCCATCTGCTGCTCGCCGGCGAGCCCTCGCACGGAAACGCTGGGGCTGCAGAATCGATGGCGGCGATACAGCAACAAATTACGCACTGGGAATTCGCCGATCGGATCGTCTGGCTGGGAGCGGTCGAGGATAGCCGCGAACTGCTCGCCGCCACGGACCTGCTCGTCAGTCCCAGCGACTACGAAGGCCTGAGCCTGGCGCATCTGGAAGCGTTGAGTTGCGGGACAACCGTGGTCGCGACACGCGTGGGCGGCACCGAGGAAATCGGTGACGATCAGATCGGCATGCATCTCGTGCCGCTCGATGCCAGCGATCAACAGTTCGCAGAACAACTTGCCCATGCCATTCTGCACTCGACCGCGACTTCGCAAAGTGCTGCGGCCTCCTTCCAGCGTGATTTTAGTCTGGTGCGTATGCGGGACGGTTACCTGCGACTGTACCAGCGCCTGGCGAATCAACCGTCGTGCATCAAGCCCCGCGGTCTGCTGTTGGTCACGAACAATTTCTCGACCGGCGGTGCGCAGTCGAGTGCTCGAAGGTTGCTGCATGCGTGCCACTCACGCGGTATCCCTGTTCGAGCCGCAGTGCTGCAAGAGGACACCGACAAACCTACTCCCGGCCGACAGTGGCTTCAAAGCCATGGCATTGACGTCGCCTGCCTGCCACGCGCCGGTGTCATTGATCCGTTGGTCGCCTTGCAACCGCTGCTCGAATCGATCGATCGGGAGCCACCGGAATGCGTGCTGCTTTGGAATGTCATTCCGGAGTACAAAATGCTGCTTGCCGATTCGCTGCTAACGAGCCGGATCTATGATGTCAGCCCGGGCGAGATGAACCTCCAATCGCTTTCGCGATACTTTGAACGACCGCGACCGGGACTTCCGTATCGCCACGTGCGGGAATACGCACGGCGACTCCACGGCGCCGTCGTGAAATACTCGGGAGAAAAAAGAACAGTCGACGAAACGTTCGGAATACCAACCGTTGTCATTCCCAACGGCGTGCCGATCCCGCCAAACCGAGTGCTGCATCAGCCCAAGGCCACGATTATTTTCGGAACGGCGGCCCGAATCAGCCCGCAAAAACGCCTCGAGGATCTGCTGGAAGCCTTTCGTGCCATCCACCCGCAATTGCCCGCGTATGAACTTCGAATCGCGGGTGGCGTGGAACGGGGAGCGGAGGATTACTATTCACGACTACAACAACTCGCTCACGGATTGCCGGTGTGTTGGTCCGGCGAGTTCCCCGATACGCAAGCGTTTTTGGTGCAACTCGATGTTTTTGTCATGATCTCCGAACCGGCAGGCTGTCCGAATGCATCGCTGGAAGCGATGGCTGTCGGGCTTCCTGTCATTGCCACCGACGTTGGCGGTGCAGCGGAACAAATCGTCGATGGCGTGAATGGGCGCATCGTCGCACCACGCGATCCCGCGGCGTTTGGCCGAGCCGTACGGGAACTTGCGAATCAACTCGAACTTCGTCAGCAGTACGGCGAGGAATCGCGACAGCGGGCTATTGAACTCTTTTCCGTGCAACGGATGACTGACGACTATTTGAAGCTATTGGCCATGCAGACTTGATGCAGTCGGGAACGGCCTTGCCCTTGCTGCGAGATCCAGTCACGAAACTTCAACGCCGATCGAGCCAACACGAAAACGCCACTTACAGTTGCCAGAACGTGGCAACACAGATGATTGTCAGCGTCCAGCAGAGAACATCGAGCGGGATCCCGACTCGTAAATAATCTGAAAGTCGGTAGCCACCGGGTCCAAGCACCATCAGGTTGGTTTGGTAACCGATGGGCGTTGCGAAGCCGTAGCTCGAGGTGGCCGCCACGGCAATTAACAGCGGTCGCGGGTCCATCGCCATCTGCTTTGCGGTAGCAAGTGCCAGGACCGCCATCAGCGCAGCGCAGGCGTTGTTGCTGAGCAGTTCGGTCAGCAGTCCGGTTAGCACCACGATCGTGGCGAGCACCGCAACCTTGCCCAGCGGCTGC
>JBJOLO010000306.1:0-12349 GCA_046045565.1 Planctomycetota bacterium
TGTGGGGTTGCGTGATGAACGCGGGGTCTTTTGCGGATGGAGCGCGAAGCAGCTTGCGCGGGTTTGAGTTGGGGGATTGGGCTTGGTTAGGGGGATGCGGATTGGCCCCTCACCCCCTGCCTCTACTTGGCCCTCTCCCCAAAAATGTTCGTTGGTTGGCGACTACGTATGGACATGCTGGGTGACTTGGCCGGTTTTTTTGTTGCGGAGGATGAGTTTCGCAGTACCGTCGGGCATGCGTTCTTCTTTGATCAAGTAGTGCTCGGCGTCGTAGTCGCGGACGGCTGCCACATTGGGCACGTTCTCGCGGCCGCGCCAGATTTCGAGTTTGACCGGTTCCCATTGCTTGGATGTGGTCGACTTGTAGGCCGCGTCGATGATCGCGTTGACCACATAACCGTCGTAGAACGTCTCCATCGGAGCTCGTTTCTGTTCCATGGCGTTGAGGACATCGGTGAACATGTCGGTGTAGCCTAATGCGCTTGGTTCGTCGCCCACGGGAAAGAGCCAGCCGGTGTTGCCTTCCGCTTTTTCCGCGACGTAGTCTTTTTGACCGGCGGCGGTGAACATTTCCATGCCGGTCCGCAGCCAATGGTTGAGCCAGATCGTGCCGTCGGTGCCGGCGACTTCGTCGCGCAAATCCATGCCGCCCCGGAAAGCCCAGCTGACTTCGAACTGTCCGACGGCTCCGTTTTCGTATTTCACCAAGCCCACCGCGTGGTCTTCGGCTTCAATGGGATGGACTTGTGTGTCGGCCCAGCACATGACTTCGACGGGCCGGATGTCTTTGCCGATGAAGTTTCGAGCGATCTCGATGCAATGGCACCCCATGTCGATGATCGCCCCACCCCCGGACATCTCGCGATTCCAGAACCAGTCGCTATGAGGTCCCGGGTGTGTTTCGCGTGAGCGAACCCACAGCACTTTGCCGACCGCTCCGTTTTGAACGGCGTGGAGGGCCTTGAGCGTTTTCGGGGTGTAGACGAGATCTTCGAGGTAAGCGTGGTAAACGCCTGCCTTTTCGACTGCTTCGAGCATGCGTCGTGCTTCAGCAGCGTTGCGGCCGAGCGGCTTGGTGCAGAGTACTGCTTTGCCGGCCGCGGCTGCGGCCAGGACCGCCTCTTCGTGTAAATAATTCGGCAAGCCGACGACTACCACGTCGGAATCACTGCCCTCGATGGCGTCTCGCAGGTTGGTCGTCGATCGCGGGATGCCCCAGTCTTGTGCAAATTTCTTCGCTCGATCGGGATTGCGCGAATACACCACCTCGACGCGATCGCGACTGCGATGGCCGTGCAAAACCATCGTGTAAAACATCCCGATCAGCCCCGTCCCGAGCATACAAATCTTTCGCATTGGCTTCTCTCCTGACAGTACGATGGTGCAACGCACCAGGAATTCCCCGCAAGGATCCATGAATGTAAGCGATCGACCGTCGCGGTGTGAGATCCCGTTATGGTTTTCGGAACGACTCCCCACAAGCGGTTGAATCTCAGCGTACGGTGTGTGTCGAGCCGATCGCGCGACGACATGTTTCGCTGGTACGCGTGATCAACCGGCGACGATGCACCATGGAAGTGCGACAGGATAGAGCCACGGTACGTTACGGCATGCGCTCCGGTGCGTCGTCGCCAGGCGTGGGTTGCGATCAGGCGTGGGTTGCGATCAGGAGTGGGGTGTTGATCACGCCCGGCTGGATGCACCCTACACGAGGCCGTCGATCGGGGGATCGCGATTGCAACGCGAGGCGCGGTCGAAGACAATGGCGAGTTGATTGCTGCGGTACGAGTGACGGAAGGCCGTCGCCATGGAGATTTCCCTTCCAGATTGAATCAAGAAGCACGATGAGATACACGCGAGCCGTTCTGAATGTTGCGATGTTTCTTGCCTTGGCGATCTCGGCCTTTTTCGGGCAGGCATTGCAAGGCCAAGTCAAAGATGACGCCGCGGATGAGCAGCAGGCGCCGGACTTCGATCGCCAGGTTGCACCGTTATTAGCATCTCGGTGTCTGGATTGTCATTCAGGTTCGGAAGCGAAGGGCGGTCTGGACTTGACTCGACGCGAGCGTGCGATCGGGGGCGGCGAGAGCGGGCCGGCGTATGTGGCCGGCGATTTGGGAAAAAGCCTGTTATGGTCGCGGGTCGAATCCGACGAAATGCCGCCGAAGAAGCCGCTGGATGCGGCGGAAAAGCGGTTGTTGCGTCGATGGATTGAGCACGGTGCGGCGTGGGGCACCGATCCGATCGACCGGTTTCGAATCTCGACATCGACCCGAGCCGGTTTGGATTGGTGGTCATTCCAGCCCGTGGTTCGACCGAAGCCTCCGCAAGTTTCCGGCGAGGGGCTGATTCGTAATGCGGAGATTCGCAATCCGATTGACCAGTTCATCCGGGCGCGGCTCGCAGAACAGGGTCTAACACCCTCACCGTCAGCCGATCGTCGTACGCTGATCCGGCGTTTAGCATTCGATCTGGTAGGCCTGCCGCCCAGTCCGGAGGAGGTGGAGGCATTCGAGCGTGACGACGATCCGATTGCCTACGAGAAACTCGTCAATCGCTACCTGGAATCGCCGCATTACGGCGAGCGGTGGGCTCGACATTGGCTGGATGTGGCACGCTATGGTGAGACCGATGGCTTCGAACGCAATGGTCGACGTCCGACCGCCTGGCATTACCGTAATTGGGTGATCCAGTCTTTGAATTCCGACATGCCTTACGACGAATTCTGCCGCTGGCAGATTGCTGGTGACGTGTTGGCCCCCGGTAATCCCGACGCGGTACTGGCCACAGGATTTCTGGTGGCAGGGGTGCACAATACGGTGCTCGGTAACGACATGATGCGCGCGATTGCGCGGCAGGATGAGTTGGAGGAGATGGTTGGGAATGTCTGCCAGACGATGCTGGGACTCACGGCTAATTGCGGGCGTTGTCACGATCACAAATTTGATCCGATTCCGCAGGTCGAGTACTACCGACTCGCGTCGGCGCTGAGCGGTGTGCAGCATGGTGAACGGGAGGTGGTTCGCGTAGAGGTCGCTGAAGAAATCCGGGCGATCGATGCGAAGATCGGCGACATCGAAGCCAAGCTGCGTTTACTGGAGTCGCCGGTTCGCAAAGCGATTATGGAGGAGCAGACGAGCGGCAAGCAGCGTGGCAAAACAGGCGGAGATTTGACGGTGGCTGTGCCGGATCCCGTGGCGGCTTGGGACTTGCGGAAGGGATTGAAGGATCAGGTTGGTGCAACGGATCTGCAGTCGGTCGGCAACGTGGAGTTGTCGGCAGAGCACGGAGCGCACGTGGCTGGCGGCGCCTATTTAAAGAGTGCACCGCTGAAGAAATCGTTGACGACAAAGACGCTCGAGGCGTGGGTGCGGCTCGATAATCTTACGCAGCAGGGCGGTGGCGTCATCAGTATCGAGAGCCCGGATGGGCAGTTCTTTGACGCGATCGTGTATGGCGAGCAGGAATCGCAACGCTGGATGGCCGGCAGCAATGGTTTCACCCGTACCGGTTCCTTTCAAGCATCTGCCGAGAGTGACGCGGCGAATCGGGTGGTGCATGTCGCGATTGTCTACGGTGCTGACGGAATGATAACGGGGTACCGCGACGGGGTGCGTTACGGGACTGCGTACAAGAGTTCAGGCCCCTTCGGCTTTGAAAAAGACAAGTCGGTGGTGGTGCTGGGGTGTCGTCACGATCCGCCGGGTGGGAATCGGATGCTGGCCGGTACGATCGTACAGGCGAGGCTTTACGATCGGCCGCTCGAGCCGAAAGAGATTGAGGCGTCGGCGCGCTGGAGCGGACTGTTAATTACGGACAACGATATTGCGTCGCGTTTGAATGGCGAGGATCGGAAGCGTCGTGAGGATTGGAAAGCGGAACGGGATGCCTTGCGTTCCACCCGAAGTCAGCGTGAGGCTCAAAATCGTTTTCGCGCTTATGCGACCTTGCCCGGGCAGCCAGCGGAGACGCGGGTGCTTCGCCGCGGCGACGTCGCTAGTCCGGCCGATGTTGTGGCTCCAGGTGGAATCCATGCCGTGCTGAGCGAACTCAGCGATTTCAAATTAGCTCCCGGGTCGCCGGAGTCGGAGCGGCGGGTGAAGTTGAGCCAGTGGATCACGAGCCGTGACAACCCGCTGTTTGCCAGAGTCATCGTCAATCGGCTGTGGCATTATCATTTCGGAGTCGGGTTGGTAGAGACACCGAGCGATTTCGGATTCAACGGTGGGCGGCCGAGTCACCCTGAGCTGTTGGATTGGTTGGCTGCGGAGTTGATCGACCGCCAATTTCGATTGAAAGAACTGCATCGGCTGATGGTGACGTCGGCCACGTATCGTCAGGCATCGACGCCTCGGGCCGAGGCGATCGCGAAGGATGCCGAAAACCGATTGTTGTGGCGCAAGCGTCCTCAGCGAATGGAAGGCGAAATCCTGCGAGACAGTTTGCTCGCCGTGACCGGCTTGTTGAATCGCGAGCTCTATGGCGAGGGGTTCTCGGATTACCGGATGGTCGATGCCATGAATGGGACGATGTATTACGAGCCGTATGATCCCGTCGAAGCCGCCATGCAGCGGCGAAGCATCTATCGGTTTACACCTCGCGGCGGCAACCAAGGTTTTCTCGATGTGTTCGACTGTCCTGATCCGGCGGCATCGGCACCGCGCAGGAATTCGACGACCACACCGCTCCAGGCGCTGGCCATGTGGAATGGCGACTTCTCGTTGCGGATGGCGGATAGTATGGCGCAGCGGATTCAGCAGTCGGAGCCTCAGGACATCGAGCGTCAAGTGCGAGATGTGTATCGACTGGCCTTGCAGCGATCGCCCGGCGATGCGGAACGGATCGCGGCTCGTGAACTGGTCGAGCGTCATGGCTTGCGAGCCTTGTGTCGCGCCATGTTGAACTCCAACGAATTCATGACCATCCAATAGCGAATCGAAAGATCGAGTTTCCGATGACCATGCCAGATCAAAGCCGATTGCCTCGATACGCCCAGCAGCGACACCCGTCAGCTCATTTGTTGCCGAACCGGCGCGATTATTTGTCGTGGAGTACGCAGGGCTTGGGGGCGACAGCTCTGCTTTACCTGTTGGGCAAGGACGGCGTCGTTCGCGGTGGCGATGAGGCCCGCCCGGGTTACCTGCTGCCCGCGAAGGCGAAGCGAGCAGTGCAGATCACCTTGATTGGCGGGATGAGCCATATCGACTCGTTCGACTACAAGCCGAAGCTGGCCGATTTTCACGGCAAGACGCTCAACACCGACAAGCCGCCTGACGTGTTTTTCAATCAGGTGGGGCTGCTGCGCAAGAACGATTGGGAGTTCCGTCAGCGGGGCCAGAGCGGTATGTGGGTTTCCGAACTGTTTCCTCGCATTGCAGCGATGGCCGATGATCTGACTGTGATCAATTCGATGGTGGCGGACAGCGCCAATCACACGCCTGCATTGTTTGTGCTCAACAGCGGGTTTCAGTTCAACGGCTACCCGTCGCTTGGCAGCTGGTTGTCGTATGGTTTGGGAGCGGCCACGGAGGACTTACCGACTTATGTGGTATTGCCGGACGAGCGGAGCGAGCCGAACGGTGGCGCGTCGAACTGGACCAGTGGCTTCCTGCCGGCGCAGCATCAGGGCGTGGCATTCCGCAGCGGTCCGGAGCCGGTGAAGAATCTTCGGGCGGCGCAGGCGATTGGAGCCGAGGAAGAAAAAGCGGCCAGGGCATTTCTGGAGCGTGCGAATCGCGAACACCTGGAGCGACTCGGCGGTGAGGCATCGTTGGCAGCGCGAGTGCGCGCTTACGAACTCTCGGCGAAGATGCAATTGACGGTGCCGCAGGTTGCCGATCTCAGTCAGGAGCCGGAGCGACTTCATCAGGCGTACGGACTCGATCGGAAGGAGACAGCTGACTGCGGACGACGCTGTCTGCTCGCGCGGCGGTTGCTTGAGCGCGGCGTGCGCTTTGTGCAGATCTATTCGGGTGGCGCCATCGGAGGCAGTCCGCGCGCCAGCTGGGATGCGCATGAAAACGTGATGGAGAATCACGGACACGAGGCGGCGCGCATCGACCAGCCGGTGGCCGCGTTACTGGAAGACCTGAAAGCACGCGGCATGTTATCGGACACACTCGTCATCTTCACGACCGAATTCGGTCGTACGCCGTTCACGCAATCGGCAGCGAACGTTGTGGGACCCGGTCGCGATCACAATAAATATGGATTCTCCTGCTGGCTTGCCGGTGCCGGCGTGAAGCCTGGCATGCAGTACGGCGCGACCGATGAATTAGGTTGGAAAGTGACCGATCGCCCCGTGCCGTGGCACGATTTTCACGCCACGGTTCTGCACTTGCTTGGAATCCAGCACGAGCGGCTCACCTTCTACCACAACGGAATTCAGCGCCGGATCACGAATGTGCACGGCGAAGTGCTGCACGACATCTTGAGTTAATCGGCTGCGACAGTAGCCGTCACGCTCCGAGGCTACAACTCTGCGCACTTTGATGGTGCGTCTTCGCTGTTCGATTGCGCATCGCTTGCGCGTGGCAGCGAAAGCGATCGGTTGGCGATCGGCTCGACAGACCCTACGCCAGGGATGGCTATTTGGCGGACGTCTTTTTCTCGGGCAGATCGGTTTGTGCCCATCGTAACTGCGACTCGAATTCCTGATCCCACAGGCGCTCCATTTCGCGAACGCGATCCGGTTGTTCGGCGGCGAGGTTCTGTGATTCAGCGCGATCCTTTGCGAGGTTGTAGAGTTCCCAGGGTCCTTTCTTGCTGACGACGATTTTCCAATCGCCAACGCGGAGTGCTCGATTCTGTTCGTGGGACCACCAGAGGTAATCGCGAGTGATTTGGCCGTCGCGGGTGAAGTTCGGTACAAGGCTTTTTCCTGGCCGCCGTGGAACGGGCTGATCGTTCCAGGTGTCGAGTGCCTTTACTTTGGTGACTTCGAGGATGGTGGGGAGGAAGTCGATCAGGTGGGCGGGTTGGTGTCGCATTTCGCCTGGCGTGCGAATGCCGCCGGGCCAATGGGCGATGAGCGGCGTGGCGATGCCTCCTTCGTGGACCCAGGTTTTATGTCGACGGAATGGCGTGTTGGCAACGGTGGACCAACCCGGTCCGAGGCACAGATGGGTTTTCTCGGATCCGGCGGCCGCGTTGGGATCGTGGCCTTCGCCGCGAATCATCATTTCCGCGCTGGCGCCGTTGTCGGATGCGAAGAGGATGAGGGTGTCGTCCCAGACATTCATGGTGCGAAGTTGTTCAAGCAGGCGACCGATCTCGCGATCCATGCGGTCGACCATCGCGGCGTGGATCGCCATCTTGGTTGCCTGGAATGTTTTTTGTGTTGTCGTGAGATCGTTCCAGGGTACGGGGCGATTCACTTCATCAGCACCGGTCTTGGGTAAGACGTCGTCAAAGTGATAGGGCGGGCCGAGATCGCGCTCTGTTTGCGAGAGCGGTTGGTTGAAGAGTCCTCGTTCTTTCATCCGCATCCAGCGTGCATCGCGAACGAGTTCCCATCCGTCGTGGTATCGGTCGCGGTAGCGATCGATATCCTTGGCCGGTGCCTGGAGCGGAAAATGCGGGGCGGTGAAGCAGACGTAATGGAAGAAGGGGCGGTCGGCGAACTTCTCTTGATGCTCGCGGAGACACTTCAGTGCGTGGTCGGCGATGGCGGTCGTGGCGTAGTAGCCTTGGTCGGATGTCACCGGCGGAAGAGCTTTTCCGTCCTCCGTGTGCGACTTGGGGGTGAAGTAGCGGTTTTGGTCCGTGAGATCGTACGAGTGGTCGAAACCGTGTTCGACGGCCTGCCCGTCGACGTGCCATTTTCCGGAGTGATAGGTGCGATATCCGGCCGGTCGCAGCATTTCGGGGAGCAGGCGAGCCCAGCCGGGTCGTTTTCCACCGTTGCCGCTGGGCAGGTTGGGCACGGTGTCGCGCCGCACTTGTTGCGGGTAGTAGCCGGTGAGCAATGCGGCGCGAGAGGGCCAGCATCGCGCAGTGTTGTAGCCTTGTGTGAATCGCAAACCGCCGTCAGCGAGCCGGTCGAGATTCGGGGTCGCGATCTCACTGCCGTAGCAGCCGATGTCCGAGTATCCCAGATCGTCCGCGAACAGGATCAGAACATTCGGCTTCCGGTCAGCGGCCTGCAGCGGGGCACGGAGCTGGAAACCAAAGAGGTGGAAGCCGAAGACGACAATCGACAGGAGTACGGCGGGCGACAGAGCGCCCGGGAACCGTTTTCGGGAGCGAGTGACTCGCATCGCTGAACTTCGGTCAAAGCGTGACGCAAAGAACAATCGCATCGCGATGCGAGCCGTGATGTACAGTCGACTCATCTTCGAGTCTCCAGGTGTGCCGGTAATTACGGAGTGTTGGCGGAGGGTGCAGGGGGCAGGAGTGCAACGGGGATAAGTTTGGGTCGGGCGTAGCGGCTGCCGTAGACCCCGCCGTGAGCCGCATGAAGTTCGACGAAGTTTTGCTTGAGGAATCCGATGATTTCGTCGGATGGTTGGTGGGCTGACAGCCATTGGTCGGTGAGCGACTTCATGTGCCGGTCGTAATTCGCTTGCGAGCCGGTGTGTGCGTAGCAGCGACCGTGATGACGCCGGATGTCGCCATCGCATTGCGGCGAGATATGCCAGAGTTCATGGAAAATCGTCACCAGCTTTTCGCTGAAGGACTGGTCCATGAATCGCGGCAGATAGAGAGTGTAGATGTAAAGCATTTCACGGCCGTTGGAATCGATGACGCGTTGAACGCGGACGTCGCGACCTCGCCGGCGGGTGACTTCGGCGCCGCCGTGAAATCGCAGCGGGGTGAGGGAGGCGTAGATGCCGTACTTGGATCGGTTTCGCGTTTGGCTGACGGAGAAACCGACGCGAGCGAGATCGATGTGGGCCAGTTCCGGCATGTTGGAAATAGCGTGGTGGCAAACGCCGCGGACGGCGGCCGTGATGTCGAAGCCGCGCGGGCGAGGCCGCGCCGTGGAGGAACCCGAGTGCGCATGATGGGCGGTGTGCGCATGGTGGGTGTGATGAGTTTGAGTCCTGGTCACGAGTCGAATCCTTTCGTGTGTGGCTCCATCAATTGCCCGTTGTTTTTAACGCGGGATCGTTATTCGCAGGTGGTGGTGCAGGTGGTGGTGCAGGTGGTGGTGGCCGCAGGCGTTCGGGCGTGTTGGGGACCTGTTCAACGAATTCGTTCGCGGCATTCGGCCGCTTGATCAGTTTGAACGCATCGTACAATTCGCCCGCGGCGGTGCGGGCTTCGTAGCGAAGCTGGTCGCCTTCGACGTGGATGATTTGGTAGAGCTGTGTGTCTTCGGCGACGCGTTGCATTTGCGGCTTGCGTTCGACGTGATACATCTTCGGGCCGCTCACTGAAACCACGTAGACCGTGCCCGCGTCCTGGCTGCGTGTGTTCACCCCGGTGGCCTCATTCTTGACCTCAACATGGTCTGTTGCGGTAGAGCGCGAGCGGGCATAGGTGTGGTCGTGTCCGGTGAGAACCAGATCGACCCGGTATTTGTCGAATAGCGGCTTCCAAGCTTCGCGGAGCTTTGCGTTATCGCGCTTCGGGGCTGCGGAAAAGATCGGATGATGGAAAGCGGCGATCGTCCACTTGTGCGGATTTTCCGAAAGCTGTTTATCGAGCCATGCCGTTTGCTCGGGGATCAATTCGTTGGAATTGAGGCACACGATGCGGACGCCCTGATAGTCGAGCACGTAGGAGGTTTCGTGGAGCCGTTCGTGCGCGGCGTCGGCCAGTGCGAATTGAGCTCGCCAGTGCGGGCAGGGACCAGTGGGTTTGGCCGCGTCTTTCGGATCCTTGACGTACTCATGGTTGCCGATGACCGGCAGGCTCGGAATCATCGCATTCATCCAGCCTCCCGCTTGAAACCACTCGCCCCATTCCGTGTCTCGCAGTGAGTTGTTGACCAAGTCGCCGGTGTGGATCATGAACCGGGCCTTCGGGGCGTCCGAGTAGGCTTCGCGTATGACGCGTGACCAGTGTTGACGAAGGTTGTTTTGTGCGTCGCCAAAGTAAATGAACGAGAACGGTTCCGCCTCGGTGTTGGCGGTGCGAAACTGGATCCATTCCGACCAATTGGTCCCATCGCCCACGCGGTAGATGTATTTCGTGGCGGGCACGAGCTCGCTAAAGGTGACGGTATGACAGTGGGCGGAATTGATGTCGGTGTCGAGTCGCTGTGTGGTCGCAGGGATCCGCTTGGCTTTTTTCTCGAAGGTCGGTCCGCCCTCAGCGATGGTGATTTCCGCATACGCCTTGGTAACGGACGTGTCGGTGCGCCAGGTCACGGATTGGGATGTGGCTGGATCGCTGTTCCATGTCAGCACGATCCGATCGGGGAGCAATCCAGGCCGATGCAGGGCGACTTCATCGACTCGGGCGGGAGTCTTTTGTGCGTCCGCGGCGAGCGGGCTGGTCTCGGCTTTCTTTTCGTTGTTGATGTTGGAAGAGGCCGCTTGCGTGTTGGCAGGAGTGGCCAGTTCTTGTGCCCGCCCAAAACCGGGGGCGAGGACGATGAGAAGCACGATCAGGCAAGAGCCGATCATGGCTGTGAGCGCGGGTAGGGCGTGGGCAAGCTGACGATATCGCCGAGGTGAAGGTTGCGAAGTGGTCTGCATAACGAATCGGTTTTGGAAGGGGTGTGCTGGAGGGTGTTTTTTTGGGCGGGCGATTGTGCGGGGGATGTCGCGTCCTGGATTCGGTGAAGGCGATTTACCGCATGCATTACCTGGCGTGAGCATTCGGAGTGATTGCGATCCACACATGGGACCTGCGGGGTGCGATGATCGGACCTCGAAATGATATAATCCCCGCCGTATGGTCACAATGCTTTTTCCAGTTTGACATAGGAACACGGAATCAGAGAGGAACGACCCCATGCGAATCATGTTGTTGCGCTGGACAGAGACAGCCCTGCGATCTCTGCCTGCGATGGTTTTGTCAGCGATTGCGAGTATGACGATTTCATCGGTAGCGTGTGCGGAGGATTGGCCGCAATGGACGGGTCCGCAACGGGACAGCATTTGGCGTGAGACGGGGATCGTCCAGGAGATTGCGAAGGAGGGGTTGCCGATCAAGTGGCGTGCGCCGGTCGGCTTGGGCTACTCGGGGCCGGCCGTGGCGGACGGCAAAGTCTTTCTGACCGACTACGTCAAGAAAGAAGGGGAGCTTGCCAACAATCCCGGTGGTCGTTCGGAACTCGACGGACAGGAACGCATTCATTGCCTGGATGCGGCGACCGGAAAGGGATTGTGGACATACGCGTATCCCCGGAAATATGCCATTTCCTACGCGGCGGGACCGCGGTGTACACCGACGGTCAGCGATGGAAAAGTGTATGCGTTGGGGGCGGAGGGCGATTTGATTTGCCTGGATGCAAAGACCGGCAAGGTGATTTGGAACAAGTTGCTCACGAAGGAATACAAAGTCGAAACACCGCTGTGGGGATTTTCAGCGCATCCGTTGGTCGATGGCGATCGATTGTTTTGCGTGGTGGGTGGCGAAGGCAGCGTGGCCGTGGCGTTCGACAAGAATACGGGCAAAGAGCTTTGGCGGGCATTGAGCGCGCCGGAACCGGGCTACTGCCCGCCGACCATGATCGAGCATGCGGGGAAGAAGCAGTTGTTGATCTGGCACCCGGAGTCGATCAATGGACTCAATCCCGAAACGGGCGCCGTTTACTGGACGGTGCCGCTACAGCCCGGTTATCGCATGTCGATCACGGCGCCGCGGAAGTCGGGCGAGTTTCTGTACGTGAGCGGGATCGGATCGATGGCTGCTCTATTGAAGCTGGATTCGCAAAAGCCGGGGGCCGAGATTCACTGGAAGGGCGACGGTCAAAACGCGATCTACTCGGCGAATACCACGCCGGTGATCGACGAAGGCACCATTTATGGTTGCGATTGTCAGTTGGGAGCGCTGATGGCGGCGCGGTTGGAGGACGGCGGCCGGTTATGGCAGACGTTTGAGCCGACTGCGGGTGGAAACAAGCGAGCGTCGCATGGCACGGCGTTCTTTGTGAAGAATGCAGATCGCTACTATCTATTCAGCGAGACCGGCGACTTGATTGTGGCCAAGCTGACGCCGCAGCGGTACGAGGAATTGGGGCGGTTCCGCGTGCTGAAAGCGACCAACGAATGTTTCGGCCGCGCGGTGGTATGGAGCCATCCGGCGTTTGCAAATCGCTGTGCCTACGTTCGTAACGACGAAGAAATCGTCTGTGTGGATATGGCGGCGAAATAGCGGTGTGCCTCGGTGCGACCGCTCGATTCGCAGGGTGGTGCGGTAAACGGGGGCTCGAAACAAAAAGGCGACGCGGCAT
>JBJOLO010000313.1:0-3048 GCA_046045565.1 Planctomycetota bacterium
AACGCCATCACCGGCTGATACCACGACAGCGGCCCCAAATTCTTCCACGCCTTCGCATTCTCACCCGTATTCTCGTCCAAGCGCATGAACGAATACTGCTCGGCGTCCCGAGTCAGCTTCAATTCGAAATCGCGGTCCTGACGCAATCGCGCATTGGTATCGAGCGTCACCGGGAGCATGTCCGCCAGCGAGGTCCCGATCAATTCGCGAGGCCCGAATCGCGGCCCCGCGATCACCACTAAGCCACCGCCCAATTCACCGACAAACTCTTTGACCATGTCGCAAAAACGCGGACTCAACCCCGTCTGCGGCATATCGTCCAGAAACAAAACATCGGTCGCAAAAAACTCGCTCCGCTTCGGCGTAAGCGACGGCAAAAACAATACATTCGACTCCCGCACCCGCGGGTCCGACGAACTCAAGAACGTGCGGAATCCCTGCACGCCTACCAGCTTATCCCGATGAAACACTTCTTTGATGAATCGCCATTCCCACGTCGGCTCGTAGGCCACATACATCAGCCGCAAATAATCGTCGATGATGTTGACCTCTCGCACCGCGCGATTGTTGTCGCTGACAATCTCCCCGTCCAACGGATCCACACTTGCCGAAAATTCAAACCGCCCCGATTCCTCCGGCGTGAACGGGAAGTCGATCGTCAGCGATTCCGCAGCGCCCAACGCCACCTGACGCTGGCCAATCACCATCTCCGATTCGCCACCCGAGCCAAATTCGCCCGCCAAACGTCGCGCCGAGAGACTGACATTCACCCGTTGACCTTCTAATCCGGACTGCTTGAGCTTCACCAGCACATTGGTTCGCTCCGCCTTCTTCATCTTCGGATCGGTCTGCAAATCGACAGCCAAGTCAACCGCCTGCGTCGCCCCTACGCCCACCGTGAAGATCGGCACACCCAGCTTCGCCGCCGGCGATGTCTGACTCGATCCCAACGGCGCCGGTCCCGAGTTGTGAGCGAAATCGCTGACGATCACCACCGCCGCAAGGTTCCCCGAACCCAATTGCTGCGGGATATCGTCGAGCAACGCGCCCAACGCCGTGACCTGCCCCTCGGCCGTCAATTGCTTCGCCACATGCTGCGGATCAATCGCCGTGCCCTTGGCGGCCGGCGTCAAGCGCCGCAGTTGGCTGGAAGCATTCCCGTCAAACACAAACGGCTGAATCTGCACCTTCCGCTCATTCTCAAGCTTCTTCAGCCAACCGTTGTCATCCGATCGACCCACCAAAGCGCGGACATAATCGAGTCTTGTCGCCAACTTGCCGGAGGCTCGCTTCGCCGAGTCACCCGGCGTTGACTCCTTTTTCGCAGGGTCGCCCGCGTCGTCGCCACCGCTGCTGCTCGAATCGCCCCCGCTGCTGTTCGCTGCGGATTCGCCACCACCGACCACGACGCTCCCCACCGCACTCTCCAGCGCCGTCCGCTGCTCCTCGGACCAGTGGTCCTCGATCAACATGCTCTCGGTGCCGTCGAACACCAAATAGACCAACGGATTCTGCACGTTCGTCAACCCCAATCGCAGCACCGGATCGGCCAGCGTGAGGAACAACAACGCCAACAGCAACCCGCGACACGCGCCGAGCATCCCTCGAACTTTGCGCGATCCTTTGTTTTGGAATCGCAAGTAGAACACCAGCGAGAGGGCAATCAGCACGGCCGAACCCAGGCACACCCAGAACGGGCCGTATTCGTCACTGGCCCACGGCGCGGCGAGCGACGGATCGATCTGGTCGATCGACGTCACATTCTCCAGCCCCAGTAACCAACTAACGATTCGCATAGTCACCACTTCGCTCGGTACAACCCGTTTTCGAAACTCACGACTTCAAGCTGGCTGCCGCTTTCGACTCATTCGGCCGCCGCCAGACCTCATTCGGCCGCCGCCAGACCTTGATGCCGCCATTGCGTCCAGGCCAACATGCCCAATTCGCCCAGCAGACACAGCAACACCAACAACACGAGATACCACCAGAAATTCTGACCGCGGATTTGCGCGCCGGCGAGGCTGATCTCGTCTTCAGCCCCGAGCCAGCGGATCCGGCCGCTCGCTTCCACTTCCTCCACGCGTTGCCGGCTGAGTCTCGCCAAATCGGATTCGTCCGCCGGACCGTTGACGGCGAGCGCCAATTCCCATGCGGTCTCCATATTCCCTGAACTATTTGTATTGCCCGCACTGTCGGGCGCGACTCGATCGGCAGCACGGTCGTTCGCATCGCGGGCCGGCCGCAAGGCGGCGAGTTGATACAGTCCGCGGTCGAGCGGATTCGCGATCGTCAATCCGCGCTGCTGCGTGCCGATGAACCCCACGTCTTGGTATTCCGCCTGCTCGGAGCGCCCCGGCCGCCGCAAATCGATCGCCAGGGCACGATCTTCACCCGACAAGGGAAACTGGATCCGCTCCTGCGTCGGAAAATTGTGCCGCGGCAAGGTTGACTGAATCATGTTTCGCAAGATCCGATCGAACAGGAACATCGTGTCGGTCTTCGGCAACGTGTTCCAGCTCGACAACATCCCGCTCGCCACAAACAACACTTTGCCCTGGTGAATCTGCCGTTCCACCAGGTAGGGCGTGCCGAGTCGCGTGAAACGCGCCAAGGTCCGCGGCAGCCATTGCGTTACCATCGACTCCACCCGCTCGCGATTCGCCGGCTGGTCGTCGGCCAGCGCCGCCAACGATCCGGGGTCAACCGGTTCGCTCCAGAGCAGCCAGTGCGGCATCAGTCGATTCAACTCCTCCACCACCGGTCCTTCCGCCGGCGTGCGGTCCGGCCTGGACGCCTCGGTTTGCCGCGACATCACGGCCGCCACGCCGTTCACTTGCGTCATGAACCGTCGCGTTTCGCTCTCGCGGATCTGCTGAGAAACCGCCTCCGAATCATCGACGTCGACCGCCTTGAAGAAAAAGGCCTGCTCGTACAGGTCGCGAAGCTCGTCCGCGGACGTGTCCGGCAATCGAAAATAGTCGTTCGCGGACATGCTGTCGTAGGCAATGAAAAAGGGCTGAATGCGATCCCCTGCCTCTTCCGGCAGCG
>JBJOLO010000331.1:0-3925 GCA_046045565.1 Planctomycetota bacterium
CGCGGCCTGCACCGGCGTCGCTGTTGCGTTGACCGATGCGTGGCGTGCGTCCGAATTCACCGGTCCAGATGACAAGCGTTTCATCGAGCATCCCGCGGGCTTCGAGATCGTCGAGCAGCGCGGAGAAGGCCTGATCAGCCACCGGCATGAGGCGTTCTTTCAGGTCGATGAAGTTTCGGCTGTGGGTGTCCCAGTAGACGCTGACATTCTTGATTCCGTCATTCGGCCAAAACACGGTAACGAGCGGCACACCGCGTTCGACCAGTCGGCGGGCCTGCAAGACCGACTGGCCGTGCGGATTATTGCCATAGCGTTCGCGGAGCTTCGCGGGCTCTTGCTCCAGGTCGAAGGCGGCCCGCTCCTGCGATGCGGATGTCAGCAGGCGATAGGCTCGTTGCAAGTTCGCGCCGTGCGCGTCGAACGCCAGCGATCCGATCGTTGCTCGTTGGTTCAGTTCGTGTTGCAGCGCGATGCGTTCGCTGAGTCGGCTTGAGTCGACTCCGGGCCGTAGTTCCAGTTCGCCGACGCGATAATCGGATTTGCTAGGGTCGCCGTCGATCGTCATCGGATCGTAGAGTGGTCCGAGCCAGCCGGCGAATTGTCCCTGACTTTGTTCTACGAACCGCGGGACGTCATTTTCCAGTTTGGGGCGCATCGAAATAAATGGTGGCAGCACGCCGCTGCCCCGACCCAGCTTGCTCAGCACCGACCCGATGGCCGGCCACTGCATGCGGATTTCGGCGACCGGAGGGGGTGGCATGCCGGTGAGGAGAAAATGCGTCGAGATCGTATGATCGGCGTTGTTGTGCGTCATCGATCGCACGATTGCAAGTTTGTCCGTGCGCTGGGCCAACTGAGGAAAGTGCTCGCAAATTTGCGTCCCCGGAACCTTGGTCGAGATCGGTGTGAACTCGCCTCGCACCTCGGCGGGTGCGTCCGGCTTCATATCCCAGGTGTCCTGGTGTGCGGGTCCCCCCCACATGAATAGGAGGATGCAGGCCTTGGCGCGACCGAACGAGGCGTCAGACTTCCCGCCGCTCGCCGTGGCGGCGGATGCGTTGCGACGAAGCTCCTGAGCTGCGATCCATTCGGGGAGCGTCAAGCCGAGCATCCCCGCAGCGCCGATGTGCATGGCTGCACGCCGTGATATTTCAGAAACGCGTGAGGGGTGCATGGTCATCTACCCGTGGAAAAATCGTGTCGCCAACTCATTGCGAGAGGCCAAGATACCGCCGAAAGAACCTGTTTCAACCTAGCCCAAATCAAACCGCCTTGAGGTCGACGCACGAGCCGAAAGGCGGGGAGACCGGGGCCAAGCTTCCGCCCAGAATCGCTTTGCTGCCCATTGTAGCGCGTTCGCGTCTTGTGGCATACTCAAAACACATGAATCGAGTCGACATTCGCTTTCGCACTTATTTTTAACCAAACGCAACAGCATGGCAACGCAACTTTCACCCAGCACCAAGGCACGACGAATCCCCGGCGGCAAGCTCCCCTGCTACGTTTTTGATAGTGGTACGGAACTCGCCAGGCATGTCGCTCGAATTGTGGCCGCTGTGATTCGCGAACGAAACGCGTTGGGACAGGCCGCGGTACTCGGCTTGCCGACCGGCTCGACCCCCGTCGGCGTTTATCGCGAACTCATCCGCATGCACCGTGAGGACGGACTCGATTTCTCGCACGTCGAGACGTTTAATCTCGACGAATACTATGGGATCGGGCCCGACCAGTTGCAGAGTTATCGTCGGTGGATGCGCGAGCATTTCTTCGATCATGTGAACATTCCCGAGCGCAACATCCACATACCGGACGGGAGCTTGCCGCTATCACAAATGGCCAGCTTCTGCGCCGACTTCGAATCGCAGATCGAACGAGCAGGCGGCATCGATCTGATGATTCTCGGAATCGGCCGCAACGGCCACATCGGTTTTAACGAGCCGTTCAGTGCTCGTGAAAGCCGGACGCGCCTTTGCACGCTCGATACGGTGACGCGAAAATCAGCGGCCAGCGACTTTTTCGGTTTCGAGAACGTGCCGGCACAAGCGATCACGATGGGAATGGATACCATTCTCGAGGCGAAAAAAATCCTTCTGCTGGCGCTCGGGGAACACAAGTCGTCGATCATTCGCAGCACCGTGGAAGGACCGGTGACCGAGCGGATTCCCGCGAGTTTCCTGCAGGACCATGCTGATGTCATCGTCCTGGCAGACACGGCTGCCGCCAAAGATCTTACGGGATGTGCAACGCCGTGGCTGTTGGGAAGTGTCGAATGGACCCGGCCGATGATCAAGCGCGCCGTCCTGTGGCTCGCGGAGAAGACCGGCAAGGCCTGTTTGAAACTGGACGATGCCGATTTTCTCGAACACGGCCTGCACGAGTTGTTGCGAGATCATGGGCCTGCCGAGCGAGTTGCGCATCAGGTGTTTCGCATGATGATGGACACCATCAATTACCATCCGGGCGGCACCGAAAAGAAACGAATCATCTGCTTCAGTCCGCATCCCGATGATGACGTGATCAGCATGGGCGGAACGCTGATCCGGTTGGTCGAGGACGGCCACGAAGTGCATATTGCCTATATGACCAGTGGTAATATCGCGGTCTTCGATCACGACGCGCAGCGCGTGGCCGACTTTGCCACGGAATACAATCGCCTCTTCGGGATCGATTGCGAGAAATCGCAGTTGGTCGAGCAAACGGTGCACGAATCGTTGGCTCGCAAGCAGCCGGGCGATCCCGATGTCGATACCGTGCTGAAAATCAAGGCGCTGATTCGCTGGAGCGAGGCCAAGGCGGGGGCGAAAGAAGTGGGATGCAAAGAAGAGCATCTGCATTTTCTCGACCTGCCGTTCTATCGAACCGGCACCATCGCGAAACGGCCGATCGGTCCCGAGGATGTGGCGATCATTCGCAATCTGATTCAGCAGGTTGATCCTCAACAAGTGTATGTGGCCGGCGACTTGTCGGATCCGCACGGCACGCATCGCATGTGCGCCGAAGCCATCTTTCAGGCACTCCGCGAGCAGGAGCAAGCCTGCGGACACCGACCGGAAGCACTGCTCTACCGCGGTGCGTGGCAGGAATACGACCTGCACGAAATTGAGATCGCTGTGCCACTCAGTCCGGGCGATCTGTACCAGAAACGGGAAGCGATCTTCATGCACGAGAGCCAGAAGGACGATGCGCTGTTTCCCGGAAACGATCCGCGTCAATTCTGGCAGCGAGCCGAGGACCGGAACCGCGGTACGGCCGATAAATACAACCGCATCGGACTTCCGGAATACTTTGCGATGGAAGCGTTTGTGTGCTGGCGAGGCGAGTCGCTCTAATCAGGCTTGCCGAAAAAAACGGGCCGCGTGATAGGTTGCAGCGAGACGATTACGATCCCAGTGCATTGCCAATTGCGGCGTTACTGGAATTGAAACTGGATGATGCTCGCTGCCCCACAAGTGTGATAGCCGCAATACAGACCATAAAAATCATGGCCAGCATCACCGCATATTCCACGGCGGTGGGCCCGTCCTCGGACCGAAGGAATTGAATGATTTTCTGCATGGCGGGTAAGGCCTCGTGGTAGCAATTCGCGACGGTCAGTTCATGCACGCCTGCCGCCTCTATTGAACCGTAGGTCGCGAAGAGTAGTCGGGCAAGTCGAATCGGCAATTTCATCCGACATGGGGCGGGGCCATCGAGTGCGTTGCAAGCGAGACGGGTGTCCACGGTTTGCCTCTGCTGTCTGTGCCGTTCGCGCCTGAAAACGCACGGGATCGCTCGCTTTTGTCACGGTCCGTCAGCGGTCGCAATCTGATCATCAACGATGGTTTGTCGGAAATATGACGGCTATTCGGTCGATTTAAGGCGATTCAAGCCCGAGTCAGCGCCTGCCAGAATATCGGCACAGTCTTTGCATCCTCCTCAATACGGT
>JBJOLO010000378.1:0-4099 GCA_046045565.1 Planctomycetota bacterium
GCGGGATGGCCGAACCGGCGTACCCGCTGCTTGCACGCTTTGTCCAACAACGAAGCAAGCTTGCCGAATAATCGTGAGGCATAATCGTGAGGCAACGACGAACGGTGCTTGTGTATCGTTCGGTGTGCGGGGGAGGCAAGTTGCCATGGAAGCGGAATCGGTAGCATGCCATGGATTTCGTGAAAGATACTTGGTGTAGTTCGGTGGGGTGCTTCGGGAATGCGATATCACTAACACTGCTGATCGTCACGACCGAGGGTAACGGCCACATTGCAGATCCTCGTCGTGGTGTGTGACTACCGAAACGGTTTCCGGGTTCCCTCCTATCCTGGTACACTAGGACAACACGATCCAGAGCAACTCACCGGTTGCGGTGTTTGCCGAGACGTCCACCATCGGCACGGGCGAAAGGGCCAGCGGGCGGCGAGAGACCATTCGGATGGCGATCAGCGAAGCGATTCTGTTGTCGAGCGAGAATAAACTGTATGGCAGGAGCCAACATGTCGCCGCCATGCTGGAGGCACTCGACCGCATCAATCGCGGTGCAGGCGAGATCATTCTGCTGCCGGGCTTGTCCGGCACGGGGAAAACGACGCTGGCCGAAACGCTCCGGAAACCGGTCGTCGCTGGCAACGGCTATTTTCTCGTCGGCAAGTTCAATCAGTACGACCGCAACATCCCCTTCGTGGCCTGGCAACAGGCACTCGCTCAATTCTGCGACCTGCTGCTCCGCGACGACGAAGTCCAGCGAAGCCAGATGGTAGCCGACATTTTGGAGGCCGTTGGCAGCAATGGCCAACTCTTGTTGGACTTGGTTCCGGAATTTGCACGCCTGATCGGACCGCAACCTCCGCTGGCGGTCATTAGCCCGCAGGAAGCACAGCATCGCTTCGCGGGACTGGTGCGCAATGTTCTGCAAGCAATCTGCCGCCCCGAACATCCGCTGGTTTTATTTCTCGACGATTGGCAGTGGGCCGATGCCGCATCGGTGCGTTTACTTGACCACCTTCAAATCGGTTCGTCGCTACGCTACTTGCTGGTGCTGGCCGCCTATCGCAAAGACGAGATCGAATTCAATCCATCGTGGCAGGAAATGCTGCAGGATCTGCAAAGCCAGTCGGTTCCGATCACCACCGTCGGAGTCGAAAACCTCTCGATGGAAGACCTGCGCAGACTGGTCGCCGCCAGCGTGTCGGCGAGCCCTGAAGCATTGGACGCGTTGACGGTCAGGATCCATGACCGCACGTCTGGCAACCCGTTCTTCAGTCACGCGCTGCTGAAACTGCTTGGCGAATACGAATTCCAACTTCAAACCTCGTCGGGGCAGGAGCGTACCGCGGCAATCTTGCAGCACCTGCCGGACGACGTCGTCGAGATCTATTCGCGTCGCATTGCCACACTCGATCCGATCACTCAGGAGGTGTTATCCCTCGCCGCGTGCCTGGGCCATCGCTTCTCCCTTCATGAATTGGCAATCATCAGCAATCTTCGGCTTGCGGATTGCGAGCAACTCTTGCTGCATTTCGCTCAGGACCTGATTGTCCCGCTGACTGAAACACCCGACGCCGCGGGAAAGCGGCCCCATGGCAAATCGTTTTTCCGTTTCGCTCACGACCGCGTGCAGCAGGCTGCGTATGCTCGAATCGCGCCGAACGATTTGCCAGGGGTACGACTGACCCTTGCCAGGCGGCTCATCGCACAACTCAGCCCCGATCAATTCTCCGATCGAGTCTGCGAAATCGCAGCCCATTTTAACGCCGGGATGGAGCTGATCACGGCTATCGAAGAGCGGTTACAAGGAGTGGCCTTGAATGTTGCCGCCGCCCGCAAGGCACGCTCGGCAACCGCCTTTCGCGATGCCTTGCAGTACCATCGAGCTGCCAGCCGGTTACTCGATTCCCAGGAGATTCAAGAGCGGTTGTGGCGCGACCTGCATGAATTGGGAATGGCCATCTGCACCGAGCAGGCTGAAACGGAATTCCTGGAAGGTGACATCGAAGAAGCGGCACGTTGTATTCGCCGCGCCGTCGCCAACGCGCTGACTCCCCTCGAGAAAGCAGAGGCCCTCTCGAACCTGGTCATTCAGTACACACTTCGAGCCAACTATGCTCAGGCCATTGCGACCGGACGCGAGGCACTCGCCGCACTGGGGGTTATCCTTCCCGAAAGTGACTTCGACACCGCGCGCGACGTCGAGATCGCCGAGATCAAACGCCTGGTCGCGGGGCGGTCGCTTGACGACCTGCTGTCGCTGCCCGAGGCAACCGATGCGACGATGCGCACCGTTGCGAAAGTGTTGATCACGATGGGCCCCCCGTGCTACCGATCTCATCAACAACTCTGGAGTGTCGTGGTCCCCAAGGTGGTGCAACTTACGTTGCAATACGGACACATCCCACAAATCGGTTACAGCCACACGGCGTTCGCCGGACTGCTCGCCTGGGTCAGCGATGATTTTGAAACCGGCAAACTATTCAGCGAGCTCGCGAATAAATTGATGGAAAGCAATCTCGCGTCTCCATCCGACAAGTCGGTCTACCATTTGATGGTCGGCAGTTCGGTGCGGCACTGGTTCAACCACATGGCTCTGAGCAGCCAGGAGTACGATGCGGCTTTCGCGATTGGGTCGGAATCAGGCAATCTCCAGTACGCCGCCTATGCTTTCGGCCACAATATGTATTGCCGTTTTTTCCAGGGTGCGCCGCTCGAAACACTCGTGCGCGAAACCAACTCGTCGCTCGCATTCAGCCGGACGCGGCGAAATCAGTGGGCAATCGATCTGCTGGAAGGCGGCCTTCGTATCTTCGCTTCGCTGACCGACCCGGTGCTTGTCACTTCGGAGGGTCCCGGCGCCGAGCAAGCATACCTGCACAACGTCGTTTTGCACCAAAATCTGCAGGTCGCATGTATCTACCGAGTATTAAAGGTCCATGAGTTGATCTTACTCGGTGATTACGCGCGAGCGCGTACATGGTCAGACTCGGCGGAAGCGACGATTTCCACCGTTGGCACGCAAGGACTGCTTCCGTGGGCTGAACACGTCTTCTGCCGACTGTTGTTGCTCACAATCAACTCCGGGACCGCCACACCAAGTGCAGTCTCCGATGCTTCTCGAGGGGAAGTCGCAGCGCTGCTGAAACAAGTGCAAGTATGGTCCGAGCACAACCCGACGAATTTCCGTCACAAGCACCTGCTTGCGAGGGCCGAAATCGAGCGCCATGGAAACCACCCCTGGGAGTCCGTGAGCCTTTACGACGCAGCGATCGATGCGGCGCTCGAGGGCGGCTTCCTCCAATGGGCAGCGTTTGCCAACGAACGTCTCGCCGACTTCTGGAGATCGCGGGGGAGCATCGAGTTAGCTCAGACATACTGGCAACAAGCCTACTTGCTTTTCGATGAATGGGGCGCGACAACCAAGCTCGAGGCCATGGAGTCGGCCTACGAGAAACGACTGGAGCAGACGACGTTCGCTCCATCGGTGGATCCGTCGGGCCGCAATCAGCCATCGGCGACCCTACGCAGCCTGGTTTCTCACCGCTTCATCCAACAAATGCGCCAACAGGCTCGGATGATGGCCCGAGCCCGGGCGCAAAGCGACACCGCGAAGACAGCCGAAGAACTCGCGCATGCCGCTCAGTTCCTTCGTGTCAATCTGGTCGAACGTCGACTGGAGGCTGCGAAATTACAGCAACAGCGCGATTCCGAACGGGTTCTCAACGATGAACTGGAACGCCGGGTTCTGGAACGAACCGCGGAGCTTTCGCGTGCCGAAGCTCGATTCCGGGCGGTCATGGAGTCGGCTCCCGTGGCCATGGTGATGATCGATCGCGAAGGTCGCATCGTGCTGCTAAACTCCGAATTGGAAAAACTCTTCGGCTACCAACGGGACGAGTTGGTTGGCAAAACAGTCGAAACACTCGTCCCTTACCGCTTCCGACTTGCTCACACCGACTTGCGCACAGGCTTTTTCGAACACCCCGAAGCGAGGCGGATGGG
This sequence comes from Planctomycetota bacterium, assembly GCA_046045565.1. Lineage (GTDB taxonomy): Bacteria > Planctomycetota > Planctomycetia > Pirellulales > Pirellulaceae > VGZA01. The sequence goes on from JBJOLO010000378.1 coordinate 3,997, forward strand.
CGAAGGCCGCGAATTGTTTGGCCTGCGCAAGGACGCGAGTGAGTTTCCCGTCGAAATTGGATTGCGGCCCCTCCAAGCCGACGACGAGCCCTATGTGCTGGCC
>JBJOLO010000412.1:0-10390 GCA_046045565.1 Planctomycetota bacterium
ACGGAATGGAAAATCACTTTTCATAGAGTGAAAAGCTGCGGTTTTTGACCTCCAGCGAAAGCAGGTTCATCGCCGTGACATAGAGCCGTCCCGCATGAGCACCCCATTTATCCGGCACAGGCAGCAAGGGGTCCCAACTCCCGGCCTGCGGACCATCTTTTACTTGCGTTTCGCGAAGCAAGCTGAACAAGCGATCTCGCCATGATTCCCAGACGGCCCCGCCGCGATGCAGCATCACCTGCGTCGCGTAGTACCAGTAATACGTGTCGCGTTGCAGGTCTTGGGCTGTCCCGAGTCGCGGTAACTGCTGGGCGAGATAATCGGTACCGCGAATGAAATCGGGATGGTCCGGCTTCCAACCGCAGTACAAACGCATCAACAGGCCGACCGCAGTCATGGTCTTGGTGGTCGAGCGGCCATGGCGTTGCTGTGGATTGTCAGCCGCCCACGGGTTGTAGCGAAACAAATGTCGCTCGGTTGACGATACCTGCGCGGCGTCCAGCCAACGCTGCATGCCGGCATAGACGGTATCAGGCACCTGCAGACCGGCCCGCTTTCCACTTTCGAGCGCCATGGTCATCCAACCCGACACCGAGGTATCGGCACCCACTCCGGGCGCATAACGCCAGCCTCCTCGCTGAGCATGCTGTGCACCGACGATGAATTGCAGAGCCCGCTGCGCCGGTTCACGGAGCGCCGGATCCTGGGTCATGCCGTACGCCTCGCTTAACGCCAGCGCCGCGATGCTGTGGGAATACAGCCAGACGCTTTGGTTCGACTGATCATCCGCAGGCAGGAACAAGTCGCCATCCTCACGCTGATTCCGCACCAGGAAGTCCAATCCGGCTCGAACCTGATCCTGATACTTATCCTGCCGATGGTTGTAGTTCGCACCATGAAAAGCGAGTAGCGCCAGACCGGTAGCAGCGACATCCGAACTCAAGATCGTGGATTCGTTGCCGACGGCGAGAGACCAACTGCCATCGGGTCGCTGTTGCCGTGCCAGGTAGCTCAGGCCCCGCTCGATCGCTGCGTCATTTTCATCGGCCGGCCCGTCATTGGTTTTACGTTCGCGAACACGTCGTTGATACGCTCCAGCGGCAGCGACCGCGGTGGTGCTAACGCGAGGAACTCCGCCTCCATCGCGCCGCACAAATCGCGATTCGGCGAACCGGATTTCGGGTTCATCCGAGTGGGTCGCGCGACGATCGATTCCCGCTTGCGTGGCGCTTTGGTCGCCGAGTCCTCCGGGGCCTTCGAGCGCGGCGATATCCGCGACCGTCGTGGCGGGCATGGCACGAGCCAACGATCCGGCGTCGGCACCGGGATTCGGATCGCGAGCGGCTTCGACCGCGGTGGAACCAGCCGGAATCTCTACATTTCCGCCCAACGCATTCCGCGGCGCGGCCATCGATTCCGATTTGACGAACGGCCCGCCCGACGAATCGTTCACCGCTTTCACGCCCGATGCGCCGGCGACCCCTGCATTACGCACTCCCACAGCGGGACCAACCGGTGCGGAGGCAGACGCTTGATTGGTTGCATCTCCTTGAGCCGCTCCCACATTCTCCGCTTCGGTCCGACCGCTCACCCCTCCAGCGAATCGCTGATCGGTGAGCCCTCGAGCTTCGAGCATCGCGCCTTGCGGTTTACCGCCTGACATGTCGGCTCCATCGACTTGAACGTTCGGCGCTTTCACGTTTGCGACGAGGTTCGGAGCGGCGTTGGCATTTCCTTTCGCGGTACTGCCTCCGCCCGGTTGGGTCGGACTCGGTAGCGCATCAGCCAATTGCGAACGGGAGAGCGTTGCGGGCGCGGCGTTGCTGCCCGACGCAGCATTCATTGCCAGATCTGGCATCGGCGTTTTTCCATCGGCGATAACCGATCGATTTGCTGTGGGACCCACGGAAGAATCTGCCGATGCCGGTTCACCCTTGTTCGGGGCGTCGGCCGGTTGTCCGGAAGGCAGGGCGATCGCTGACGGCACTGCGACGCGCGGTCCTCCGCCGGCGGCGGTTCGAGCAAGCTGCAAACCGGAACTGAGATCGTTCGCATCGCGCGGCGCATCGGCACCACCGCGTACGGGATTCGCTGCGCCTCCCGACATTTGATCGGCGCGGCTCAGCCGAACATCGGCAACATTCGGAGCGGAGGCCACTTCGGCATCAGGCCCTTTTTGCGATGTCGCGTTTGCGGCGGCAGTAACCGGATTTTCGCCGCCCGCCAGCGTTCGGCTCGACGGCGTCGATGCCGGTTGTTCGGCCGTCGGATCGGGCGTTGCCTCCCGTCCGGCCGGCGCCGCTGCAATTTCGGCCACGCGATTCGCAACCACCGCGGCGGCCGCTTCCGTACTTCTCGCACGTGGCGCGTTCGCCGCAGAAAGATCACTGCTCAACGCCGGCTGACCGCCGCCCGAAGCACGCATCTTGCCGTCTTCAGCCACGACGCGCGTCGAGCCCAGATCGACTTCCACATTGCCCGCCGCGGCCGTCACGTCGCCACGCCGCTCATTGGCTTGCGCGCTGAGCGTCGATGCGCTCGAGGAGGCGGTCAAGGAGTTCGGTTCTCGCGCCCCTGTCTCGGTTGGTACCTCGACGGCTTGCGAACGAAACGGAGAAGATGGTCGATCAGCGGACGCCCTCGCACTGCGAACCATGGCTGGAGCGCTGGGCGACAACGCCGCGCCGGGCTGCGTCACTTGGCTGGCCTCGCTGCGTCGCGCCGCACCGGATGCAACCAGCGCCGGACTGGGAGCGGCCGGGCCTTGCTGATCCAGATTTTCCGACCGACCGCTGCCGGCGACTCCCTCCAAGGCCCGCGCCATCGCCAACTTGCCGGGTTGCGGGATCGGTTCAGCCGCCCCCTGACTGGGCGCAGCTCCGCCCGAAAACTCCATGACTCGCGGCGACTGCGGTGCTTCCGCATCGCGGATGGTGCGTGCAGGCCCCGCATCGTTGCTGGTCGGGTTCGGCAATTTCATCGCCAGATCCGCGACGTTGCGTTGCCGCGGCGCAGCAGCGGCCTGAGTCAATGGACTCGCGGACGGTGTCTGCGACGCAGCAATCGACGCCATCGACTCGCTTTCCGCCTGACGCGCGACCGCAGTCGCGGATGCACCGGGCAGCGATTCGGTTGCCTCACGCGGATCGCTGTTGGTGGGCACTTTTGCGACTGAAGTCGCGACGTTGGCGGTTGTCGGCAGGTTCGTGCGCCCCGCCTGTCCCGCACTCTCGCGCACCGCTGCGGGAGTGGCCATCGGTGCTTCCTGGCGACTCCTACCTGCCAAGTTCCGGGCGTCGACATTCGGCGCGGGAACGGGTGTCGGCTCCGCCACCGACCTGCCTGTTTCGGGGCTCAACCGCTCCTGTTTTCGCGTCGTCGTGTCCGTTGCAGCCAGCGATTCTCGTTCGGCCGCATCGTCGCGACGCGCATTGGAAGGCCGATTCGCTGCCGATGCAGCAACCGTTCGTTCCACTTGCGGAGCCGCCGCACCTTGCCGCGCGATGCTGACGGCATCGGTCGGCTGATTGGGTAGCGGCGCGGGCGTTTGAGCCACATTGGGTCGCACCTCACCCGCGATCGACTTCCGCTCCACGGACTCTTTCACGCTCACCGACGACGACGTTAGCTCGGCCGCCTTTGCTGCCGTTTCAGGACTGGCCGTCGTCTGCTTTTGCGATGCCAGGGAACGCGGCTGCATCGCATCCGGGGCCGTTTGCCGACTGGTCGCAGGCGGTTCCGTCATGGCAATGGGCGATCGCGGGCTCAGGAGCGGCTTCGCCACCTCGCGCGGTGCGGTCGGCGCCGCGCTCGACTGGGGTTCGGCTCGCTCCGACTCGGCGCGACTCAACGTCACTTGCGATTGCAGCATCGGTGTGACCGCGTCAGCACGGCTTGCGATCGTTGCCCCGCTCGAAGATCGATTGGCATCCAGGCTGGCTGCGACCGGATCGGGGCGGGGCCGAGCCGGCGTTGCGCTGGTGGCGTCGAGTTCATTCGGCGCAACGGCGCGATCCACTTGCGGGACTTCGATGCGCTGCGGGCGATCCGACTTTTGTTCCGTCGCTTGCTTGCTCAACTGCGACAGTTCGCGTCCCTGCCTCGGTTCCGCCAACGATTGGGTTCGACGCAAGGCGATGTCGGCCTGCGCTTGCTGCACGGGATTCACCACCGGAATCGGCTGCTCGTCCCGCGTCGGCTGCGCTACCTGCTCGTCACGCGGCAACGTCGATTGCGAATCGGCCTCCGGTGCCTTCGTCTCGACTGGCTTCTCGTACTCCTGCTGTTGACGCTGCTCGGGAGACTGAAAGTGATGAGGATGGTATTCGGGTAGCGTCACGACTGCCCGTTTTTTTGCAGCCGTCGTGGGCCGCGGCTTTTTCGGATTTTCGGCCAGCAGTCGCCAATCGAACGAGGCGATCAGCAGCACGAAGTGCACGAGCAGGCTGAGGATCGCGGCCAGTTGCACGGTGCGGCGAACAGCGCGAGCGGAAACAAGGCGCAGTCCCCACATCGCAACGGCCAGCGTCAGGGGAACTGCAATCAGCCATGTCTTCGCGTTGAGGTACCAGCGAGGTTCATCAAAAGGCAAGTAGGCCGCCAGCGACCCGGCAATGAATGCAGCCAACAGCCCCAGCGCAATATTCACCAGCCACAATTGCTCTTCGACCGGTGGCTTGGCCGGCGTCGGCACTTTTCGGACGGTATGCTTCCGGCCTCGCATGGCGCATCAGCCTCCGTCGTTCGCCGTGGTTACCGAATACGACTGAACTCCCGTGCGATTGCACAGGTTCATCACCGCCACGACACGATCAAACATCACGCGCTTATCAGCCCGAATAATCACTTTCTGGCTTGTGGGATTGTTCACGACCGCCTGGCGCAGGGCTGCTTCCAGCTCCCCTTCACTGAGCATCCGTCCATCGACAAAAAACTGGCCCTCCTGGCTGACGTTCACGAAAAACTCGGTCGGCACGGCGATTAGCGGCTTGGCCTCGCTGGCCGCGGGCAACACGACTTCCAGGTGACGTTCCTCTTCCGCAAAATGGGAAGCGACCAGAAAAAAGATCAACAGCAGGAACACCATGTCGATGACAGGTGTCATGTTGATCGTATTCAGCGCTTGTCCCTTGCGGATGTTGACAGGCATGGAAAACGTTACCGTATCGGTCACGAAGGAGGTCGGTTCAAAACTGCTTCGATCGAACCCTATCCAGGCGGCGGCGGAGGCGGAGCCGTGATCGACACTGCTGGGGGTGACACTGCTGGGGGTAACACTGCCGGGGGCGTTAACGACGCAGGCGGAGCGGCAATCGAGCCAGGGGGCAGCGGCATCGGCGGCGCGTCGATCTGCGATTCCCCTTGAAACCGCACGCGTCCCTCGTACCGCTCGATCTGCGGCAACAAGTTAAACAGCATCTCATCCAGATCCAGGAACAACGCCTGGATCTTGCCTTCGAAATAGTGCGCGGCAAACGCTGCGGGGATGGCCACGCACAAACCGCCAAACGTGGTGACCAGTGCGGTATAGATTCCGTTTGCCAGTTCCACTGCCTTGTTCGCACCGATCGGCATCACGGTTGTGCGATGAAACGCGATAATCATCCCTTGCACGGTGCCCAACAAGCCGATGAGCGGCGCGAGGGTTGAACAAAGGTTGAGCCATCGAACATTCCCGTACAGCCGATTCGCCTCCCGCTCACTGGCCTGCTGCACGGTGGTCTCGACCTCCGAGTGCGGACGCCCGACTTTGAGCAGCATGGAACGGATCACATTCGCAGCCGCCGAGGGGTTTGCCTGACAGCTTCGGTAGGCCCGTTTGGGGTCGAAGCCGCCCGGGTTGTCGCCGAGTTTTCCCAGGTCGGCAACCAGCGCGGGGGGCAGGACCCTTCGAGTGCGGAGCGCAAAAGTGCGCTCGATAATCACGCCGACCGCAACGAGCGAAAGCAGGTAAATGGGGTACATGAAGATCCCCCCATCCCGCGCCAGTTCGAATACGCGGATCCCTTGCGACTCTGCATCGGAATCTACTACCTCCGCCGCTCTCTCGGCACTCGGCGTCGCACCGGACGAAGCTGATTCCGAAGCAACCAAGGAGCCCGCAGGTTCCGCTGCATTGGCATCGGCAGCAGCGTTTCCCGTTACCTCTTGTTTTCCCGTTACCTCTTGCGCCCGCACACGAGGCACCCCGGCGCCCTCGCGCGCCAGTGGCCACACGGCAAGCACCAAAACAATCCAGCAGATGCAGCGACGAAGTGGCTTGGACGCACCCATTATGTGCCTCCCTCCCGGTTCGCACTCCGCCGGCCATCGCGTTGCCGCGAAGGTGGCGCGAACCGATATCCCGTCCCGTCCTCGAATGGTTGCAGATCACGTGGTCGATGCGAAGATCGAGCGTGCGAATGGCAACGCAGTCGGGTTGAATGCAGTCGTGCGGCACCGTTTTGATCGAGTTTAAGGATCATAGTTTCGTGAGCGTCTCCAGCCGCTTTTTGGCTTCTGCCGCCGACGGGCTTTGCGGATGCTTCTCCACAACGTAATGGTACTGTCGACTTGCTTCGGCTACGCATTGCGATTTGCGTTTCGGGTCCGGTGCGGTGCTGATTTGCACTTCCCAGCAGCGTCCGGCTTCATAGCCGGCTTGCGCCTGCCAAACCTTCACGTCGGCCACGGCATTTTCTCCACCGTAGGTGAACATCACGCGCTGGAACTGCTTGATCGCCTCGTCAAATTGTTTCTTTTCGAACAGCAGTTCGCCCATCATGAATCGAGCTCTGGCCCCCACCGCATCACGCGAGTTGATTGCGGCGAACTCGTAATCTTTCATCGCATCATCGGTCTGTTTGAGATTCTGCCGCGCCCAGCCCATTTCGTAGCGAGCCTCCACCACATACGGCGAGTCAGCGTATTTCTGCGGTATTTGGGCGAGCAGTTCGAGGCTCTCCTTCCACATCTTCAATTGCCCGGCGCTCTGGCCTGCGTGGAGCAGCAGGAGCGACTCGAGTCGAGCGGGGATCATGCCGGCCTGCCGAGCGGCCTCGAATCCCTGGTAGGCCTCCGAAAACTTCTGCATGCGAAACAGGCACTCGGCTTTCATGAACCGTCCGTCACCGGCCAAAGGGCCTTGCGGACTTGCGGCCAGCTGTGCGGAAAACTGATTGAGCGCCGCGTCATACTGCTTCAACTGAAACTGCGACCAACCCAATTTATAGTTTGCTTTCTCGGTTAACTCGACTGACTTGGATCTCCCCACCGTCTGCGCATAGTTCTTGGCGGACTCGGCAAAATCCTTGCGGTCATACTGACTTTCCGCCACGTGAAACAAAGACTCCGCCACCAGCGGACTCTCAGGAAACAGCTGCGCGATCCGCCCGAATTCGGCAGCCGCCTCTTCAGCCTTTTCCTGCGATTTCCACGCCCAGGCCAACTCGTACCGCACCTTGTCGCTGGACGCATACTTGGGATGCTCGCGCAACACTTGCTGAAAACTGCCGACGGCCGCGTCCAGTTTCATGGCGCCGACTTCAGCGAGACCGCGTTCGTAAAGGGCATCGGCCTTGCGATCGGCATCGAGGTTCCCTTGCAGGTAAGCCTGAAGATCCTCCACCGCTCCGTTGAAATCGTTCGACTGCCGCCGACTCATGGCTCGCGCAAAACGGGCATCCGGTGCCAAGGCATGTTGCGGAGCCGTCGTTAACATGGCGGAGAGGATCTCGGTGGCCGCCGGGTACTGCTTCTGCTTGATCAGGGTCCAGCCTTTTCCATACTGAGCGAACGGCACGTAGGGCGACTGCGGGAATGTCTTGAGCACATGGTCGTACGCAGCCAGGGCCGCCGGATAATCGGCTTGCGCGTACGCGAATTCGCCGTGGCGATACCAAGCCTGATCCAGAATGCCGCTCATCGGAAACTCCTGGATCAGCTTCTGAATCGTGCCCCTGGCCTCGGCGATTTTTTCGAGCTTTCGCTGCGCTCGTGCGAGGCCCAACAGTGTCTCATCGGCTTGCCGCCATTTCGGTTGGGTCGTGAGCGAGGCCTGAAAAGCCTGTCCCGCCTCGGCTGCTTGATCTTGAGCAAACTGACTGGAGCCGATCAGAAATTGAGCCTCGGCGACCAGTTCGGGCGATGGTAAGGCACCGAGTTCGGGTTTGAGCAGAGTGACAACGTCGGGGTATTTTTTCTCGAGCAGCAACACGAGTGCGAGCCGCACCTGCCACTTCCCGCGGTCAGCATTTTGCGGAAAGGCGGCAAGCAACTCCCGGTACACCGGTTGCGCGTCGCCCAACTTATTCAGCAGCAACAAGCTCTCGGCCATAATGTATTTCACATCCGGAAGCAAACGATCCTGAGGGTAGCGTGTCAGAAACTCCGCTGCGTTCGCTCGTGCCCGTTCGAATTGACGAACTTCGAGTTCACCGAATGCGGCGTTGTACAGAGCCTGCGGCGCCAATTCGTGTTTGGGGTTCTCACTGGCGAGCTTCGTGTAGCCGGCAATGGCTTCTACCCGGCGATCAGGCATGTCATACAGCGCGTCCCAGCGATCAAGCGTCAGGGCGAGGCGCCAGGGGGACTGCGCCGATTTCTCGAGCATGGCGTCGACGACGGCCAACGCCTCTTGCGGTTTTTTTTGCCGCAACTTGATCTTCGCCAGCCAATGCGCCGATTCCGCGGACTCGGCATGATTTGCGGCAATCGCACGCTCGAACCAGCCGGCAGCCTCGCCGAGCTTTTCACCGCGAAACAACACGCGCCCGGCGGATGCCATCGCGACGACCGCCTGCGGTGAATTCGGATAGCTGTTCACGACCCGGGTATAAACGCCTATTGCCTCGTCCAGCTTTTCCTGCCGGACCAGACAGTCGGCCTGACGCACCAACGCCAGATCCGCGGAAGCAAAGTTCGGGACCGCAGCCACGGTTGCAAACAACTGTCCGGCCTCGGCAAACTGGCCTTGGCGCAACATCGTTTCAGCCTTGCGCAACCGCACTTCGTTAACGGACGGCCCCGACGCACATTCCGCCAGATACAAATCGTACGCCTTGCCTGCCTCGGCAATCTGATTCAGTTCCTCGTGCGCGACCCCCATGGCGTACAGGGCATCGCAGCGAAACGTGGACATCGGAAACTTCTTGACGACCGTCTCGTAGGAAGCGATCGCTTCCGGCTTTCGATTTTGGTGATAACGGCATTCGCCGACGAAATACGCAACTTGATCCGCATGCTTCGTGTTCGGGAATTTTTCACTCAGTGTCTTCAGCGTTGCTTCCGCTACGGCGTACTGCTCCGGCTTGCCGCCCGCCAGCGAGTACTGACTCCAGCCTAATTGCATATAAGCATCTTCAGCGAACTCGAATTTCGGTTGCGCCTTCAGCAGGGCCTCCAGCAACGTCGCCGACTTGGCGAATTGCTTGAGTTCCACATGGCAGACAGCCAGATAGTATTGGGCTTTCGGCGCGAGCGGATCGCCGGGAAACTTGGCGAGAAAATCGGTCCATTCCTCGATCGCCAGATCGAAGGCACCGTTATTCTGCAGATTGGCCGCGTCGGAAAACTTGGCGATGGCGGCCGGTGCCGATTTTTGCTCCCCGCCCGCACCCGCCTCGGCCTTCGGCTTGGTCCCGTCAGCGGGTTTGGTTGCATCCTGGGCGGAAATTCCTCCCGAGATCAGGAAAACCAGTGCCGCTATCCCCATTCCGGCTCGAAATCCGCTCGCGATCAACCCTGCCACCGGAAATGAACCCTTTGCACTCATCGCCGTACCTCTTCCTTGGCGTATTCGCAACCACGCACGTGGCGTTATTATTCCACTTCCCATCGCGGTTGGCCAGCGTCTCACGTTGATTCCGATACCGGGCCAAACTAACCTTGGACTGAAAGAGGCTCTTGTGAAGAAAATACTCGTCACCGGTGGCGCCGGATTCATCGGATCTCATCTTGTTGAGCGACTTTTAGCGCGCGGCGACCAGGTCGCGGTCGTGGATGACGAATCAACCGGTCGATTTGCCAACCTTGCGGCCGTCACAAACCATCCCCACTTGCGACGGGTTGCAGGCGACATCGGTGATCCCGCTCTGCTTGAGTCGATGATCGCCGATGTGGACGAGGTGTATCACCTGGCAGCAGCCGTGGGGGTGGCCCTCATCGCAAAACGGCCGATCGAAAGCATTGAGCGCAACATTCACCCGACCGAACTCCTGCTGAAGTCACTCCGGGCGCGGCACGCGCAAGGTCAAGCCGTCAAGTTTTTCCTGGCGAGCACCAGCGAAGTCTATGGGAAGAACCCCAAGCCGGTTTGGACCGAGGATGACGATCTCGTTTTCGGTGCCACCACCCGCGCCCGCTGGTCGTACGGTGCCTCCAAGGCGATCGACGAATTCCTGACGCTGGCGTG
>JBJOLO010000465.1:0-2953 GCA_046045565.1 Planctomycetota bacterium
CCGAACGCGGGTTCATCACGTTCGCCCCCCAGAATCTTTACATCTTTCGCGATCGTTTCCGCACCCTGCAGCGCAAGGCCAACCCGCTGGGCAAAACCCTGTTCTCGGTCATCGTGCCCCAACACCAGCAGATCGTCAATTGGTTAAAGACGTTGCCCAACGTCGATCCCGAACGTATCGCCTTTTACGGCCTGTCCTACGGTGGGAAGAGTGCCATGCGTATCCCGCCCCTGGTCACCGACTACTGCCTCTCGATTTGCTCCGCCGATTTCAACGAATGGGTCTCCAAAAATGCTTCCACACGATTGCCGTTCAGCTATGTTTGGACCGGCGAATATGAAATCTTCGAATGGGACTTGGGAAGCACCTTCAATTACGCGGAAATGGCAGCCTTAATTTGTCCCCGACCCTTCATGGTGGAACGCGGCCACACCGACGGGGTTTCGACCGACGAATGGGTTGCCTTTGAATTCGCGAAGGTCCGCTACCTTTACAGTCACCGGCTCAAGATTCCAACGCGGGTCGAAATGGAGGTCTTTGACGGTCCCCATACGATCCATGGCCAGGGAACCTACGACTTCCTTCACAAGCACCTGAATTGGCCGAAGCGATAAGCGGGGCGGGCCAAACCCGCTTGCCAAACCAGAGTGGCAAGTTGCGATCTCAGGGCGAAATACTCAGCGGCCGATGCCGGATCCGACGCCCCCGCATGGCGGGTACGTGACCGTGCATGCGGGTCCGCAATCTCGAGCAAGAATCGACCCTGAAGAGAACTGCCACAATCTCGATTTTCGCCTACAATATGCGGAGCGGTTTTCGCGGGCCGCTCGGCTGCTGTTGTGGTGTACGGCGCTTGTTTGTTCTTTTCTGAAAGAGACGTGTGAAATCATGCGCATTCCCTTGATTGCTTGGATACGAGGCAGGTGGGCGACCGCAGGCGTGGTCGCACTCAGCGCGGCTTGTTTGTCAGGCTGCGGCGAATCGGATGACAAACGCGTGTCCTCCGCAACTTCCAAGTACGAGGTCGGCGACGAAAATCTCCCCGACGGCACCAAGGCATCCCGTTCGGAGCGCCGCGACGGACCGATCCTGCCCAAGTCTCCCTCGAATCTGGAGTCGGCCAACGAAGCTGACGAATCCCCGAAGCGTCCGGGGACTCGACCGGCCGAGGGAAAAAGCTCCGCCAATCCGGGCAGTTCATCGAATACGCCGCGATCAACAAAAGCGCCCGATGCCGCTGCACCATCGCAAGGTGAAAGTAACGCGGACAACGGACGCGGGGATCGCACCTCGAATGCCGGCAGCACCAAAACCAAGGACGGCAAAGCAGGGACTGCGAAGAGTGCCAGTTCCAAGGCACCGGCGTCCGCAGACGTGAGCAAATCGGCGACCGCCAAGGGCGGCACGCGACGGGGACCCAACGGTGCGAAATCACCCTCCGAGAAAATCGATCCGCGCAACCTGCCTGACGGCACGCCAGCCGAACTGCTGGAAATGCTCGAACAACTCCGCATCCCGCGATTTTCCGGCCGCACGCGCGACGAACAAATGGATGAACTGCGAAATATCATCACCTCGCGGATCCTGCTCTCGGAAAAAATCATCGACATGGAAGGTGCCACCGAGGACGAACGCTACGAGGCAGCTCGACATAAAATCGATGTCATTCTGCTCGCCACCAAATACGGATTCCCCGGCACCGATCAGCAATTGTTTCAGTTCTGTGAAGATCTGAAGACCAAACGCTCCAACAAACTCTCCCGACTGTCGCGATTGACTCTATTCCAGCTGATGTTCTCGGGGGTTGCGGAAGGGAACAGTGACGAGGCTGTCACCATGATGACGGACGAGATGTTCGACATCCTCAAGCTCCCCGACCCCGATGCAGACGTGTTCCAAGCCGTGTCCAACGGCCTCGCTGCGCTGCAGCAGGGACGCCACATCGACTCGCTCGCCCAGGCACTCACGCGAGTTGGCACGGTCTTCCAAGATTCTCCACAGCCGGAAATTGCGTCGCAGGCTCAGAACTATCTCGACATCGCTGCAACGGTCGAACTCAAGTTCGGTGACAAGCTCGAGGAACTCGTAAAGCAAAAAAACGAACAAGCTGCGCAGGAACTGCTGGAAATCGCCGGAGAACTCATCAAGCGACGGACCACAACCGGCATGCTCGCACTGCTTAGCAATTGCATCCTCGTCCTCGAAAGCGGCGAACGAATGCAAGAAGCCACCCAACTGCGAAACGCGATCGAGCAAGGCTACAGTGCCGCAGAAGACGCGGAGTTGAAGCGCCGCGTTGCAAACGTGGTTGCCAAAGCCAAACGCCGAGCGGACATGCTGGGCAATCCCTACGAGCTCAAGGCCGTCGTGCATGACGGATCTGCGTTCGATTGGAGCAAATACCAAGGCAAGGTGGTGCTCGTCTTTTTCTGGACCGCGACCAGCGAAGCGAGTATGACCGAACTGGCCAATGCGCGGCAATTCTACCTGCGAAACAAGAAAGACGGATTTGACGTCGTCGGCGTGAACCTGGATACCGACCCCCGCATCCTCCAAGAGTTTTTCAAGCTGAACTCGCTGCCTTTCGTCAACGTCGTCAACGAGCAGGAGTCCGCCAAAGGGTTTGATTCGCCATTGGCCGTTGAGCACGGCGTTGATTCGCTTCCGTCCGCCGTACTCGTCGGCCGGGACGGCAAGGTCGCAGCACTCCATGTCGTGGGATCGCGCATGCCGCAAAAGGTTGCAGAACTGCTGGCGACCGACGGCGGCAAGGACGAGACCGCACAGCCTTCAGGCACCGGCGATGCAAAATCCGATCCGAGCGGCGGGGATAAATCGGGGGACGGCGACGCGAAATCCTCGTCGCAACCGCCTCCCGAAAACTCGTCGCGAAACTTCCGTCCCGGCCTCAGCACGGCCGAGCATGCGGTCGCGTATTACGAAGCCCCGTCGG
>JBJOLO010000469.1:0-3856 GCA_046045565.1 Planctomycetota bacterium
CTTTACCAGCCTGCGCAAAGACGACCTGCCAAGTTGGACCGGTCCTCGCTACATGCCTCGCATCGCCACCGAGTTCAACCATGACATCGAACGATTACCTTTCGACTTCCACGAATTGATCGCCGCAATCGCACCTCGCGCTTTTCTTGCGGCGGCGGCGACGCGAGACGATGATTTCGACGTTAGCGGCGTTCGCGATGTCATGTCCGCCGCAAAACGGATCTACGGGCTGTACCAAGTCCCCGAACGGCTCGAAGCCACCTATCCCGAGGCGGAGCATTCCTTCCCCACGGAAACGCGTCAGCGCGCCTATGCTTTTCTCGATCGTTTCTTGCGATCGACCACACGCGAATAGCGATTGAAGGTGCCGGGCACGAAAGCATTTCGCTCCCGTACACTCGGCCTCGGACTGCATTCCATAACGAGATCCCCCAAATACGGCATCGCCTTGCCTCATTGATACTCGATGCGTACGATTCCCACGCGGGATCTCAGCCGGAATCTCCGCTAACGCGAATCTCGATGGCCGCGTTTCCACGCCAGCTTTCTGCATGCCGGCTGCTCGCATCCCCCGCGACTGGTCGGCTTGTTTTTCGCATCGCGCGCTCCTTTCCTGAATTCACCAGGCGCCTTGGGGGTACTCATGCCACACCGCTCGACAACCCATGCGGTCACCGCGTCCGAATTGTCCTCGCAGGAGATAAATCCGCCCACGGTCAGCAACGTCGACGGCTCAACGAAATCAAAAGCGGGCACGTCGTCTCATGGTGACGACAACGGTGGCAACCCGTGTTGTGCTCACGAACTGGCCGATCATCACGATGAACCCGCATCGGCACCCAGCACGGTTTTTAACGGGTTCGTCTTGCTCAGCCGCGCGACGTTGCCTACCGATCCCCACGATGCTATCCGGATGCGCGAACCACTTTTCGAAACGTTGCGAGCGGTCGCAGATCCATGCACCGGGCCGCCTCCCGTGATCATGCCGCCTGTACATGACGGCGAAGCGAATGGCATCGCAAGTTTGTCCGCACCGGATTCCTTGCATGGCACATCCCGCCGCATTGCAACCTCAACGGGAACTCGAAACGGCTCGAAGTCGCGAACGCGGCCTCGGCGCGGCGCACTCGGTCGATGGCAAGGAAAAATCGTCGTCGCGCTCTGCCTTGTCGCAGCGAGTCTGGTCGTAATTTGGCTGATTTTTACCGGTTTTCAGAAACGAGCACGCGTCAAAAGCCAAAGGGAACACGACCCCAAGCCGATCAGCGAATTCAACGGCTCGATTGCGCCATCTGCGGTTAAGGAATCGACCGTCATCACGATTGACGGTTTTACCGATTCGGAGTCAATCTCCTTCCATCAGCACGACTCGAGCAAAGAGCATAAATCGAGCACTGCCACGGAAGTAGACCAGCTATCGGTTCGATCATCTGAAGAGGATGAGACACTTTTGGATGGACCACTTGCCGCATCGCTATTACAGGATGGCGTCGGACAATCCGCGGCCGACGCGGATAACCGGCAACCGGATTCGATCAATGACCTTGGGGATGCAGCACCCGGCCACGTTGCCATCCCCAACCCATTTGCCGCCACCGGGAGATCTGCCGGGTTGCCAAACATTTCCACAGACGCAGCATCAAACGATTGGGTCCCACTGGCAAGCCTCTCGCTCTCGGATACCGATATTTGCGTGATGCACCTTTTGGGTGGCGATCGAGCCTGTCCTGGCGGCCCATTTTTTTCGATGGACACGGCGAACGGCGGCACCGCCCTTCGAGATTGGGAGTGCCGATTTCATGAACGCCGCGGCGACGCGACGATTATCGCGCAATTCAAGCTGGAAAAGGGGCGATTGTGGTTTCGCTGGCTGCCGGCAGCATCGCAGGGAAGTCGCATGCACCACTTGCGTAATTGCGTCTTGCGATTGGCCACAGGTCCATCATCCCATTGCATACAACTCAGACATCCAGTGACTGTGCTGCCCATGGCATTGCGAACGACGGAGGAATCGCATGCAGGTTGGACTATTCCATCGAGCCCCGATCCCGACGCGATGCAACTGACTGTTCAACCACCGGAGGAGCTGGGAGCATCGCTGCCAAGCCCTTTCTTTTCCTTGCCAATAAACCAAGGCAAGCAATGGGTTCAGCGCGAGCGAAGCGACGAGGCATCGGACCTGATCTTCCTGCTGCAAACCCGTTTGCGTGGGCGACTGGAGCTCACCGTGACTCCCGGATTTCGCATCGCGGCGGGAATGCCGATCATCCGGTTGAACCCCGTCAAACTGCGAGATGCAAAACTGGAGGTCGAACGCGAAGTTCGGCTACGTCAGTCGCAACTTTTATCGCTCCCGACCAATTCACGCGGCAAAGCGTGGGGACCGCGAAACGCCGACATCCTCCGCGGGCAAATCCAAGGGCAACTCGAGTCGGCTTGGTCGACATTGCGACAACTGAACGGTCTTGCAGCGGAAGTGCTGTCCCTCGACAAGAAGGCTGCATGGCATTTCCGCATCACCTACGAATCGGACGATGCCGTCGTCGTCCTCCTCGAATCACGCTCGCAGGAACACGACGCGCAGACCACACCCGAGTCCGAAGAATCGCAGGAGAACTGATTCAATCCGACTCCAGGAGGAATAGCTCGCGTCGACGCTGCGGTGTGGAGGGCGCGGCATATTCGCTTAGTTCGTACGCCTCACAGACCTGAACTTGATTTATCCTGGCTTGGACTGAATCCGCTTCCGGCGGTGCATCGCCGGCCAGCGTTGCGATCAGCTCCTCACGAAAACGCTTATTGCGGGGCGCGACCGCCTGAAGAAACCACGCCCGCAGCCAGTCACGACGTGCGATTGGGTTCTCGGGAACTTGCGTGGTCACGCGCAGATTGTACGGCAACCATTCAAAGACTTGCGATCGATGGCACTGCAGCATGTCCAGGATCGTGTCGAGTTCCTGGGAAACGTCGAGCACCACGTCAGCCCGAAATCGACAGGGGACGGTGAAGAGATCGACCATGTAGGCCACGACGGGATCGATGCGTAAAGCTGGCACTTCAGGGACGATCCGCGGTACCGTCACAAGGAACGATGCATCCTGAACGGCTTGGCCGACTGCGCGATGGTCAGGGTGATAATCGTTCACACGATGGGTCAGCACCAGATCCGGGCGGTAGGAACGAATTTCGGCGATGATCTTGCGTCGCAGGTCGAGTGTCGGTTGCAGCTCTCCGTCCGGAAAATCCCAGACTGCCGACTCGGCACCAATGGCTGTCGCCGCTTCGCCGGCTTCTGCCCGTCGAACGGCTACCAGTTCTTCTCTGCCTCGCCAGTGGTGTCCCGCACCGCCATCGGTGACAGACACCATCCGCACAGCGTGGCCCGCTCGGCGATAGCGGGTAGCCAAGCCGCCGGCATGAAACTCCGCATCATCCGGGTGCGCACCCAAAATCAGCAGCCTTAATGCCTCCCGGCCGGCGCCCTCGGACCCGGAAGCCTCGAATTGGTGCGGCTTGGATGTGCCGAGTGGTGTGCTCATGATTTTCCCTTTAGAATCTTCGATTCAACGGTTGGAGTTGGAATGTTCGCGACGTCGCGTGACACCGCGGCGCCGTCATCGACCATGCACTGCCGAGTCTTGCGAGGAGTCACACTGATGTCAACGTGGTTTAGCTGGGCGAAACAGCAGCAACTATGGGTTGGGATTCTGGCTGCCATTTTTTGCCTTACTAACTCGGCGCATGGCGAAGACTTTCCCGCAGTTTCGCAACTCCCGAACCAACCCAACCTGCCAGACCCACTGGTCGATCTCTCGGGCAAACGCGTGGCAAGTTCCGAAGACTGGTTTCAAAAGCG
>JBJOLO010000500.1:0-4172 GCA_046045565.1 Planctomycetota bacterium
CGGCGAAACGCGAAGAGGCACGCAAGTTCCTCGATACGCAATACGAATTGCTCACCGAGACCGCCAGGCAGCGCGTGGCCGATTACCTGATCCGCATTGCGACGACGAAGCCCGATCCATCCGAGTCCTCGATCTATTTTCTGTCGCTTGCTCCCGAGGATTTGCGACCGCCGCTGATCAATCGTTGGCGACGGTATCTGGAAGAACGTGCGACGCCGGACGATCCCGTGTTCGCCCCATGGCATGCGTTGTTTCAGATTCCCGAAGCGCAGTTACAAGAACGCGGACCGGAACTGCTCGCCGAGTTGCTTCGCCGGCCGGCCGGTGTGATGCCCGGCGAACTGAATCCCCTGGTGCGCACCGTCCTGGAGACGGCCACGCTGCGTACACGCGAGGAGATTGCCAAGGCGTATGGCGACTTGCTGCGGGCACACTACGAGCAATCGAAGTCGCAGCCGAGCGACGATGCGGCCGTGCGGCAGTTGCTCGAGATCATGACCGATCGAGCCAGCCCCGGGTATTTCCCCAAGAGTCAGACTCGACGGCACATGTCGCGTCAGGAGACCGACGCGTTTGGCGGGAAGTTGACGGAACTGGATCGGTTAACGGTGCAAGATCCGCACGCACCCCCGCGCGCGATGGTGTTGAACGATGCCAGCCAGCCGCACGATCCTCGCGTCTTTGTGCGAGGCAATCCATCCCAGCCTGGCCCGCGCGTACCGCGACAGTTTCTATCGATGATCGCCGGCGCGAATCGCCAGCCGTTCGTGCAAGGAAGCGGACGACTGGAGTTGGCCAATGCGATCGTCGATCGTTCGAATCCGCTGCCGAGCCGCGTCATCGTGAATCGATGGTGGATGCACTATTTCGGCGAACCGCTGGTGTCGACGCCCAGCGATTTCGGACTTCGCAGCTCGCCGCCGGTGATGCCGGAGTTGCTCGACGAGTTAGCTCGAGAACTGATGGCCGGCGATTGGTCGCAGAAGCGGATCCATCGCCGCTTGGTGTTGTCGGCAGCGTACCAGCAATCGAGTGCCGATCGCGCGGATGCACGGGATATCGATCCGGAGAATCATTATTGGTGGCGCGCGAATCGTCGTCGGTTGGACATGGAAGCGATGCGGGATGCCATGCTGGCGATTTCAGGTCGGCTCGATCAGCGCATGGGCGGTCGGCCGGTGGACGTGGTGGGCAATCCGGCGCTCGGGCGCCGGACCGTGTACGCGATGATCGATCGCCAGAGCGTTCCCGCGATGTTCCGCGCGTTCGATTTCCCGATTCCGGACCAGAGCATCGAGCGACGCCCGCAGACGACGGTGCCGCAGCAGGCGCTGTTCGCGTTGAATTCGCCGTTTTTGGTGGAGCAGGCGAGGACGTTGGCTCGGCGTAGCATCGAGTTTGCGGACGGGAGTTTAACCACGAAGAACACGAAGGGCACGAAGGAATACGAGGAAGTGCTCTCTTCCCTTCGCGCTCCCCGTGTTCTTGATGGTCCAAAGCTGATGGCGGCGAGTTTCCATGCGGCCAGAGCAGACGAGCAGTCTGTGCGCGTGGCGAGGATCGCGGCCCTTTATCGGTTTGTTTATCAGCGGTTGCCGGGCGAGGAGGAGGTGCGGGCGGCGAGTGCGTTTTTGGAGGCGGGGGAGCGGGCCAGCGAAAAGTCGCCGCTGACGCCGCTGGAACAACTCGCGCAGGTGCTGCTCATTTCGAACGAAGCGATGTTCGTCGATTGAGCCAGGCACGGAGCCAACCGCAACGCTATTTTTTCTTGCTCGCGACTTCGGTCGGGATGAAGAACATCCGAGAGTCGTCGATGATCCATGGAGTCGACCACGTGCGGCCGTTGTCGCCGTTGCAGACGTTGAAGAAGAACGTCTTGAACCGCTGGCAACGGTAGCCGTAGCTGTAGTGCGACGCGAGATGATCTTCGGCCGTCAGGTCTTCGATACCCGGCTTGGCGAAGAAGTGGATCATGCCGTCGCGTGTGAACGACATGCCGAAGGTCCACCAGCCGGTTTTCTCGATTTGCGGGCCCTTGTAGTCGGCTCCGATTTGATCGGCGCGGATGCGGATGTGAGCCGTGTCATACTTCAAGCCGCTGTCTTCCTTGCGGACGAATTCCAGGAACATGCCCGGGTAGTACACTTCGCGGCCGAACTTGCGGCCTTTCGATTCGGTGGTGTACGCCATCGTGTCGCACGCGGTGCGGACAGCGAAGTGCGGACCGGTGCGACGTTCCCATTGCGACACGGGCGGCAGGAACACGCGCGTCACGAAACTCGGCTGCTGATTGACCGGGATGGCGCCGCCGAGCCGGTTCTCGATGTCGACGATGAAGTCATCCTGCTGCATGTGATACGACGGGTGGCCCGGCGTGCCGGTCCAGAGGGAGCGAAGCAGCAGCGAGCCTTTGCTGTCCGGAAGTCCGCCCGCAGGAGTCTCCACGCGTTTTACCACGCACGGTTGGCCGCGAAGTATGCCCTCATAAAAACGGCCGTTCTTCGAAATCCCGCCCGGCAGCCGCTGAATTTCGTCGACGTTCTCGCTGCTCTTCGGGGCATTCGCGTGATATTCCCAATCCTCTTCCTCGAAGTCATCGCCGACCTGGATGGCGATCTGGCCTGTGCCGGGTACCAGCAAGTTCTTCGGCTTCGCGGGCGTCGTCGGTTCCGCCGCAACCGCGGCCATGCTGAACAGGGCGACCGAAGCAACAGCGATCAGGGTACGAATCGAGCGCAGAAAGGAATGGGATGAGATACTCATGGGTGACTCTCGAGAGGCGGCGGGAAGAGAAGTCGAGGAGGCCAACCACGAACGGCGATACGTCCGCAGTTGCGTATAGCCTCTTCATCGGATCGCCGAGTGCAACCAATGAATCAAATCTACGCCTGAGAGGGACGAAGCAACGGTGGGCGAGGGAGGTTTGGGAAGCTTTACCGTGGAAGGAAGAGATTTTTTAACCACGAAGGGCACGAAGGGCACGAAGGAGGAAGAGAAGGGCAGAGAGTAGGGGAGGGCAGATGATTATGGGATGTGGTGGGTAGGGATTTTTTAAAATGAAGAAAGTGCAGGGAATGAAGTTAGTTTGAAGGCTGTTACAAGAAGCTGATAGCACTCAATAAAAATCAAGCGAAGTCGCGCTTCCTGTTCCTATCTAAATCTCAATCTAAATCCGAATTCCCCCTTCTCTTCCCCTTCGTGCTCTTCGTGCCCTTCGTGGTTCAATCTCCTTCGTGGTTCAATCTCCTCCGCTTCGTGGTAGGGTTTGGCGGCGGGGGGTGAGGAGGGAGACGATGATCAGGACGAGGAAGCCGAGCGGGATGGTGACGATGCCGGGTTGGCTGAAGGGGACAATTGCCTGATCGGCGGGCAGGCCGTAAACGTCTTTGTAGGTATCGCCGCTTAACAGGATCCATCCCAGCGATGCCAGCATGCCGACCAGCACGGCGGCGGTGATTCCCTGTGCGGTGGTACGGCGCCAGAACAGCAGCATGACGAGCGCCGGGAGGTTGGCCGAGGCCGCGACGCTGAAGGCCCAGCCGACCAGGTAGGTGACATTCATCTTTTCGAAGATGATACCGAGCACAACCGCGATCGCTCCGACGATGACCGACACGATTTTTGCAACGCGGACCTTGGCGTGATCGTGCATTTCGATCTGCAGAAAATTCGACATCAGGTCATGCACCACGGCGCCCGCAGCAGCCAGAATCAGGCCGCTCACCGTTCCTAAAACGGTGGTGAACGCGATGGCCGAAATGATTGCGAACAGCCAGGGATTGAAACTCTTGGCGAGTAGCGGTGCGGCCATGTTCGAGTTGGTGACATCGAGGGCGCCGCTGGTCATCGCACCCAGTCCGATATAGAGCGTGAGGATGTAGAACATGCCGATGCTGCCGATACCGACGATGGTGCTCTTCCGCGCCGAGGCCTGATCTTTGACGGTGTAGTAGCGGATGAGGATGTGGGGCAGGGCAGCGGTGCCGCCGAACAGGGCGAGCATCAGCGAGAGAAAATTCAGCTTGTCCGTAAACTTCTCGCTGCGGATGCCCTTGAACGCCGGGTGGTTACCCGGTCGCAGGACTTCGCTGCCTTGCACGACTTTGGGGAAGTAGACGGTGGTCGAGCCGAGTTGTTCATCCTTGATCACCTCCGAGCCCCACAGCGTCACT
>JBJOLO010000518.1:0-4666 GCA_046045565.1 Planctomycetota bacterium
AGCGGCCGTGGGCGATGGCGAGTTTGTCGCGGACGAGGTCGAGAGCCTGATGGACGACGACCGATTGGTCGAGGCGGCCTGTGGCGAGACCGTGGCTCACTCGCGCGACCGCCGGGCCCAAGACCATTCTGATGCCATTCGGGTTTACCGTCGCGAAGAACGCAGTCAGGGACGCGATACTCAGCGCGACCGTCGCCAGAAACGAAGGCAACGGGTCATCAAACGCAAGCCGACCTGGCCATCAGCAGCCGGCGATTCACCGACTCTCGCAATCTTCTATCGCCCTCCGGTGCAGACCACTCCCAATAAAAACCTCGTCGATGGCGTGCGTGCCCGCACACTGATATGCGAAGTTGTAACGAGGCGATGAAAAAAACAAAGAATGTCTTTAAATCGGCAACGCCTTTGTTGGATGTGTCTGAACTAGGAATAATCAGAAACTCTCGTCGTGGAATGGCATGGCCGGAACGCAATTTGCAATGCTGCGGATTCGCTTCGGTTGTACGGAGTTGTGTTGGATGCGGACATTTCCTCCGAGTTGCCCCTCTGTGCGAAAGCCAAAAAAGCTACGCGCAGCCCCCGTCAAGCAGCCCCCGTCAAGCAGCCCCCGTCAGCCAGCCCCCGGGCGTAACCATCAAGAAATCGAAACCACTCGCCGGTGAATTCGAATTGAATAACTTTTGCAATGGAGCTCTGCTATGAAATGGCTCGTATTCTTTTTTTCGTTCGCTTGCGCTGGCCTTAATGTTCCACTAGTCCAAGCCCAGCCTGCTGCTGCCCCGGCAACGGCTTCCGCCGCTCAGGCCGTCTTGGACCTTTCGAAGAAACCCTTTGCGGAACCATTAGAGACACCGATTCTGAATGTTGCCTGGCAACAATTTGAAACCAAGGGTTCGCCGGAGGCGGTTGCCAAGGCGATCGATGCCGCCTTGGTCAAGCTTGGCTTAAAGCAACAGGCTGGGGCGATGTTTACCGAGGCGTACTCAGCTGCGACCTACAGCAAGGCTGGTTTCAACTTTTCCCTCGGCGTGATGCCCTCAGGAAAAGACGGCGTCGCCCGCGTCACATTGTCGAACTTGGGAAATGTCGATTTCAAAGCTTTGCCCAAAGTCGCCGACGCCAAGGAGGTTTTTGTTCAAGGAGCCTCGGCTATTTATTCTTCCGGACTCTCGGTCGATGACGCCAGAACAAAGACTCGACAAATTCTGGAGGCTGCTGGCTGGCAGTGGTTTGGCGAGACAACCGCATCGTTTTTCCTCCGAAAGAATGCCGTACGCCTGCAAGTGATGTGCAATGCCTCGCCCGATGGAAAGACGATGTTGATGTTTTCCTCGGAACAAATGTCAACCGCTTTGCCTGTAATCCCCGGCCTGACCCGAATCGCCTACACCGAACCGTTCACTCGACTCGAAGGCGATAGCCCACTGGAACTGGCAACCTTCTGGACAGAATACAGGAAACTTTTGGAGGCCGCAGGCTGGAAGGCCACGACCGAGAATCCGGTCGACGCGACTGTGGGTAAATTTCTGATTTTTCGAAGTGCCGCCGGAGAGCTCGTCGAACTGAAGGCTCATCAATTTGAAGAGTTCGCCCGATTTGAGCTCCGCTTCCAAACGGCCGAGCAATTGCGACTCGAAGAGGAACGGATGAAAGCGAAACTGAAGAAGGGCCGTTAAGTCCCCAAGCCGTTTCTGTTCATCCGGACACGCGCAGGTCAAATTTGTAACAAAAACCTTGTGCCTCCGTTTTGCTTGAGCGTGCAGGGTGAACGCCGAGTTCTCGAACGCGTTTTGCCAATATGTCCAGCAAACGCGAGGCCTTGAAAGGCCTCGCTACAATCGGGCTGTCGCTTCGCGACATAGGTTTTGGGTTGGGGTTGGTGGTTTGTGAATGGGGTGATTGATTGATTGGCTCGGACGATGGCGCTCGTGGGTGCTCGGGATTCGTCGCGTAGCGACGATTGAATGTAGCGAGGCCTTTCAAGGCCTCGCGTTTGTGCGTGGCGGTTTGCCTGCGACGCGGCGTTGAGTCATTTGAGATCGGGAATGGAACGCGTATGTGCGGCCCGGTTCGTCCGCGGCGCGGGATCTGGCGATTCGCAGCGTCGGGTCCACCCTCGGAAACGCGATCAGGTCCGATTACCCGGAATTGATTCCCGGAGCCTAAAATGCAATGATTCAGTTGCCCGACGCTTGGGTGGACCACCCAAGCAACGCGACTCGATCAACCCCGTCGCCCACAACCCCCAATACGCCCCACACCTTCAATCGATAGGATTCAGGCCTCCCCCATGGGTAGAGATTTCGAGAATCGAAAGAATGCGATTTTCAAGACCGCCGCGTCGAAGTCAAAACTCTACGCGAAATATGGAAAACAGATCTATGTTTTGGCGAAGAACGGCGTGCCCGACCCAGAGGCCAATCCGGCCCTGCGAAACCTGATCGAAAAAGCAAAACGCGATCAGGTGCCCAGCCATGTCATCGAAAAAGCCATCGAAAAAGCCAAGGGCATGGGGGGCGAGGATTTCGTCACCGCCCGGTACGAAGGCTTCGGACCCGGCGGTTGCCTGGTTATCGTCGACTGCCTGACCGATAACAACAATCGCACCATCACCGACGTCCGCAACTGCTTCACGAAAACCAACTCGAAACTCGGCACCAACGGCTCGGTTGCCCACTTTTTCGATCATGTTGCCGTGCTCTCCTTCAAAGGAGGCAACGAAGAGCAGGTGCTGGAGGCGTTGCTCGAGAACGACGTGGCTGTCGATGAGATGGAGAACCGTGACGGATACCTGACCATCTTCGCGCCGCCCAGTGAGTTTTACAAAGCGAAAAACGTCTTGCTCAAAGCCTTTCCCGGCCTGGAACTCGAAGCCCAGGAAATCACCTTCCTGCCGCAGTCCCGAAAGCCGATCAGTCCGGAAGATGTCCCGATGTTCGAAAAGTTCATCAACATGCTGAACGACTGTGACGACGTGCAAGACGTGTATCACAACGCTCAAGTTCCAAGTTAATCTCGATATCAGTTAATCTCCTTAGAGGATGAACGGTCCTATGCCCCGTATCGCCCGCCTACTCATGTGCGTGCTTGTGATCGCCATCGTCGCAGGTTGCGGATTGTCCGCGCCGGTAGCCAAGGTCGAGCCACCCCGAGCCAAAGACGAGAAATCGGACGACACCCAAACGGAAGAATCGAAAACGCAAGCGAAGGAGTCGGCCATGGCCGAATCGAAAGAACCCACCGACGACGCGGAACCCAAATACAACAAGCTCACGCCGGAGGAGGAGCGTGTGATTCTCCGGAAAGGCACGGAGCGTCCTTTTGTCGGCGAGTATACCGATCTCAAAGACGAGGGTACGTTTGTCTGCCGCCGCTGCAATGCTCCGCTCTATCTCTCGAAGGACAAGTTCGATAGCCACTGCGGTTGGCCTAGCTTTGATGACGAAATCCCGGGCGCCGTGCGGCGCGAGACCGATGCCGATGGCTCGCGAACCGAAATCCTCTGCAAGAACTGCGGTGGACATCTCGGGCACGTTTTCATCGGTGAACAGTTCACCAAGAAAAATACGCGCCACTGCGTGAATTCGGTTTCGATGAAGTTTTATCCGACCGGTTCAAAACTGCCACCCGTCGTGCCGTCACGAATTACCGAATGAACCGGCGCGCAGTGCGCATCAATCGCGTCGCGCCCGCACCATTAAAGACGTCCGGTTCGATGGTCCCGACTGGGCGATTGAATGCCGGCACTACGCATCACGCTGATTATCAATGACCGATCGGTGCGGAGTTGCGTTCCCCCGATCGTCACTCAGGGATCGTGATTGCTATCGCGATTGCCATTGCGATCGAGCGTGTACCGCGGTCGTATCCGGTCACCCGCCATTCAGTCCCGACAGGACGCCCGTGCTGTCGCCGAGGAACGGGACCTTCACGTCAACTCGGTCGAGCATCGCCAGCCAGAGGTTGTTGAGCGGTGTTTCGTTGGTGTAGCGAAGGTGGCGGCCAGTTTTCACCGTGCCTCCACCGCGTCCGGCCAGTAAGATCGGCAGGTCGTCGTGATTGTGCGCGTTGCCGTCCGAGTTGCCGCTGCCGTAGGCAATCAGGCAGTGGTCGAGTAGCGTGCCGTCCCCCTCTGGGATCGACTTCAGCTTGCCCAGCAAGTATGCCAACTGCGTAACGTGGAACTTGTTGATGTCACGGATCTTTTGTTTCTTCGCCTGATCGTTGCCGTGGTGCGACAAATCGTGATGGCCTTCCGCCACGCCGATGAATGGATACGGTTTGTTGCTGCCTTCATTGGCGAGCACAAACGTGGCCACACGCGTGACGTCCGTTTGAAACGCCAGCACCAGCAGGTCGGCCATCAGACGCAGGTGTTCCTGGTAATCCCCGGGTACGCCTGATGGCTTGGCATAGTCAGGCGTCTTGATCTCGGGGAGCTTCGCGGCGCGTTCGATGCGCTGTTCAATGTCGCGGATCGAGGTGAAGTACTCGTCGAGCTTCCGTTGATCGGAGTCGCTGATCTTGCCTTTCAAGTCGCCCGCATCTTCACGGACCACGTCCAGAATGCTTTTGCGTCGTTTGTCGCGCGCCGACCGCTCGGCGTCGGGAACAGTCGCGAAGAGACGTTCGAATACCAGCTTCGGATTCACTTCCTTCGGCAGCG